>WRGX01000210.1 GCA_009786975.1 Defluviitaleaceae bacterium | reverse complement strand
GATGCACTTGTTTAGTCGTCAAAATAATTTCGCTTCCAACTGATTCCCCCGAGTGGCAGGAGGCGTGGAATGACTATCACAGAATAACTCATTAAATTCTGTTTGGGGACAGCCTATCGACAGAACTTGGCTACGCATTGACTCCCCAATAAGGGGATATGTGCACAGGGATTTCATAGGTCCTGCGAATGACAGCTTAGACCCAAGTGCAGGATGCCCGGCATAATAAAGGCAGGCCCAGTTCGTTTTGTTTTGTAATTGCATGATTTTCTAAGTTAGAGGGCAGGAACATTGCCATTGATGACAAAAACTCCTGCCCCTAACTTAAATATGGATAAATGGAGGCAAGTATGTATAAATTTTTTATAGAATGGGTTTCATTGATTATGTTTTTGCGTTTTACGATTTAACAATGCCAGGCAAAACCGCCGTCAAGAAATTTGTAATCAGCAGGTCAGCGGTTCGAGTCCGTTTGTCGGCTTGGCTAAATCAAAAGGCTTTCGAGGTGTTTGCCTCGAAAGCCTTTTTCATTCTTGACTAACATTTGACTAATTTCCATCCCGCCTTGTGTTTCTTTCGATGCCTTTAAGCGCGCCAATCAATTCATCCTTAAATGCTTCATGTTTCGCCACCAACTCTTTTTCTTTTTTGTGACCATACCAAAAAAGCAGACCAATTACCGTAACGTTACCGTAACGAGTAACGTGAAACCTCTCGCCTTTTGCGCAATCTCGAATCCGAAATTGATGCAAAACTTGAGGCTATCCCGGCCAAAACGTGTCACGCCTTGGTTTTTTTTAGGGCTGTCGTTTTCTGTGGGCACCGTTTTCGGCGGTTTTGGGACAAAGATGCTCGGTGTTAACGCCTGACAATGCAGAGGCGTTTATTACGCAGGGACGCTTGCGAAAGACGGCGTTAGAAAATGTTGCCTCGAAGCTCAATTGCAACACAACCGAACAAATTTGCGCCATTAAGCTCAGTATTCTTCCTCTGCATATTCCGCAAATTCCTCCGACGCCCTTGCAACAGTGGGATAATACAAATCTTCATCATCGTCATCGTCACCGTAACCGGGCGCGTTTTCGACTTCGACCGAGCGGTAAACTGACATACCCGTTCCCGCCGGAATAAGTTGGCCGATAATAACGTTTTCTTTCAGCCCAATCAATCTGTCCTCTTTTCCGCGAATGGCGGCCTCGGTCAGAACGCGTGTGGTTTCTTGGAACGAGGCGGCGGAAAGGAACGAATCAGTTGCGAGCGACGCCTTTGTTATGCCCAAAAGTACGCGCGTTCCCGTTGCGGGTTCGCCGCCGTTTGCGACGGTTTCTTTATTAATTTCCTCGAATTCAAGCCAGTCGATAAGCGAACCCGGCAACAAATCGGTATCACCGTTTTCGTCGACTTTAATACGCTTTAACATCTGCCGCACAATAACCTCGATGTGCTTATCATTGATATCAACGCCGTGCAAGTCGTAAACGCGCTGAACTTCCTGAAGCATATAGTCCTGCACGCCGCGCAGACCCTTGATTTTCAAAATATCGTGCGGGTAAATGCTACCCTCGGTAAGCTCGCTGCCTGCCTCGACGACCTGCCCGCTGAAAACTTTTATGCGTGAGCCGTAGGGAATCAAATATGCTTTTTCCTCGCCGGACTCCTCGTTTGTGATAATAACTTCGCGCTTTTTCTTGTTGTCAGAAACGGTAACGCGTCCCGCGAATTCGGCGATAATCGCCAGCCCTTTGGGCTTGCGCGCCTCGAAAATTTCCTCAACGCGGGGCAGTCCCTTTGTAATGTCGTCGCTTGTTGCAACGCCTCCGACTTGGAACGTACGCATTGTAAGCTGCGTTCCGGGTTCGCCGATGGACTGCGCCGCGATAATTCCGACGGATTCACCAATGCGAACGATTCGTCCGCTTGCCATGTTCGCGCCGTAGCATTTCGAGCAAAGCCCGATGCGACTGCGGCAGGTCAAAACCGTGCGAACAAGCACTTCCGTGATGCCGGCGGCTTCAATTGCCTCGGCTTGGTCGGGTGAAATAAGGGTGTCGGCGTCGGCCAAAATTTCTCCGGTTTCGGGATGCAGGATATTGTCAATCGCAAAACGCCCGCGAATCCTGTCAACAAGCGGCTCGATAATCTCTTCGCCGTCAACAAACGCGTGTACATACATACCCGGTTTTTCCGTTTCATCTTTGACGCAATCTTCCTCGCGGATAATAATATCCTGCGAAACGTCAACCATGCGGCGGGTAAGATATCCCGAGTCCGCGGTACGAAGAGCGGTGTCGGAAAGCCCTTTCCGCGCAGAGTGTCCGGAGATGAAATATTCCAAAACCGTAAGACCTTCGCGATAATTTGAGCGCACGGGAATTTCAAGCGTCTTACCCGTCGGGCTGGCCAAAAGACCGCGCATTCCCGCCATTTGTTTCATTTGAATTTTCGAACCCCGCGCGCCGGAGTCAAGCATCATATAAACGCTGTTTTCCTGCGAAAGGTTCTCCATCAAATCATCCGTAACTTTGTCGGCGGCATCCGCCCAAATTTGCAAAACTTTGTCGCGGCGTTCGTCGTCGGTCATAAGTCCCCTGTGGAACATTTTGTAAATTCCCTCGACGGCGTTGTCGGCCTCGTCAAGAATGCGCGGCTTCGTACCCGGAACTTCCATGTCGGAAACGGACACGGAAAGCGCGGATTGCGTGGCAAAACGGAAGCCCAAATCCTTGACATTGTCAAGCGTAACCGAGGTATCCACGCTGCCGTACTTATTAATACAACGATTAACGATACGCGAAAGCATTTTGTTGTTAACAAGACAGTTTACTTCGTACGAAAATTTATCAACGGCGCGGTCAATAAAGCCCAAATCCTGCGGTATGGCTTGATTAAAAATTACACGCCCCGGCGTTGTTTCAACAATTTTTGTTTCACCCGTTTCGGGGTCACTGCGGCGTACTTTGATTTTCGCGTGAAGATGTACTTCGTTGTTGTTCCACGCCAAAACAGCCTCCTCGTCAAAGGCAAAAATTTTCCCCTCGCCGAGTTTGCCGTCGCGCTCGAGCGTCAAATAATAAATTCCCAAAACCATGTCCTTAGTCGGCACCGTAATCGGCATACCGTCGGAAGGCTTCAATAAATTATTCGGCGCAAGCAACAAGAAGCGGCATTCCGCCTGCGCTTCTACGGACAGCGGCACGTGAACCGCCATCTGGTCGCCGTCGAAGTCGGCATTATACGCAGCGCAAACAAGCGGGTGCAACATCAACGCCCGCCCCTCAACAAGCACGGGTTCAAACGCCTGAATTCCAAGCCTGTGAAGCGTCGGCGCGCGGTTAAGCATAATGGGATGCTCCTTAATTACGTCCTCAAGCGCGTCCCAAACCCGAGATTCCAACTTTTCGACCATGCGTTTCGCCGATTTAATATTATGCGCGTCACCGTCGGCAACGAGCTTTTTCATAACAAACGGTTTAAATAATTCAATAGCCATTTCGCGCGGCAATCCGCACTGATAAATTTTCAGCTTTGGACCCACCACAATTACCGAACGCCCGGAGTAGTCCACACGCTTGCCCAGCAAGTTTTGGCGGAAACGTCCCTGCTTACCCGTCAACAAATCCGAAAGCGATTTAAGCGCGCGATTACCCGGCCCGGTAACGGGGCGACCTCTGCGCCCGTTATTAATAAGCGCGTCAACGGCCTCTTGAAGCATGCGTTTTTCGTTGCGCACAATAATATTTGGCGCGCCGAGGTCAAGTAGTCTCTTCAAGCGATTATTCCTGTTAATCACGCGACGATACAGGTCGTTCAAATCGGACGTGGCAAAGCGTCCGCCGTCGAGTTGCACCATCGGGCGAAGATCCGGCGGAATAACGGGAACCGCGTCACAAATCATCCATTCCGGACGATTGCCCGACAAACGGAACGACTCGATTACCTCTAGTTTTTTTATATAACGAATGCGCTTTTGCCCCGTCGCATCTTTTAAAAGCTCTTTCAATTCCTCGCTTTCGCCCTCGAGGTCGATTGCGAGAAGCAGCTCCTTTACTGCCTCCGCACCCATGCCCACGCGGAATGTCGGCACGCGATTCGTCCCGACCGTGCGCCACTGTCCGTGTTCCTCAAGCGCGTCGCGGTATTCTTTTTCGGTAAGGAGTGCCTTAACCTGAAGCGGCGTATCACCGCCGTCAAGCACAACGTACGCGGCAAAATATAAAATTTTCTCAAGAGCGCGCGGTGACATTCCCAATATCAGACCCATGCGGCTCGGGATTCCGCGAAAATACCAAATATGCGAAACCGGCGCGGCAAGCTCGATATGCCCCATGCGCTCGCGGCGTACCTTGCTTTTCGTGACTTCAACGCCGCAACGGTCGCAAACTACGCCTTTGTAGCGTATGCGCTTGTACTTTCCGCAGTGGCATTCCCAGTCCTTGTTCGGTCCAAAAATGCGCTCGCAGAACAGACCGTCGCGCTCGGGTTTAAGGGTGCGGTAGTTAATCGTTTCGGGTTTTTTTACCTCACCGCGACTCCATTCGCGGATTTTTTCCGGCGAGGCTAATCCTATCTTTATCGAGGAGAATGACATTGCATTGTCGCGTTGTCTTTCCGGTCGGTAGTCCATATTACGCTTCCTCCTCTGCTGTTTCTTCTTCGAAAATTTCGAATTCGTCTTCGGGAATTTCGTCGGCTATGTCAAAATCGCCTTCGTCGAGCAAGTCTTCCTCGATTGCAAGGTCGAAAACTTCCGGAGCTTCATCTTCTATGACGATTTCGTCGGCAATAATTTCGGCGGCCGGCGCGGTGGTTTCTTCCGTAATTGCAGATGCGTCCTCGGTTATGTCAACCTCAAGCATCGGCTCGGCGGTCGGTTCATCTTCGACGTCTTCCATTGCGTCGGGGGGTAAATCGTCAGTCTCCTCGCGGGTTGCTTTAACGGAACGGCGGATAAAGCCGTGGTCTTTGTCGGCCTCAAGCCCCTCCATGTTTACGTCAACGTTAAGCTCCTCGCCGTCTTCCACGGATTCTTTTATAACGACCTCCGTGTCGTCTTCCATGAGAACTTTTACGTCGAGACAGAGGGCTTGCAGCTCTTTGAGCAGAACCTTAAACGACTCCGGCACGCCCGGCTCGGGGATGTTTTCGCCCTTGACTATGGCCTCGTAAGTTTTTACGCGACCAACGATATCGTCGGATTTAACCGTGAGAATTTCCTGCAATGTGTAACTCGCGCCATATGCCTCGAGTGCCCATACTTCCATTTCTCCGAAACGTTGCCCGCCGAATTGCGCTTTTCCGCCGAGGGGCTGTTGCGTAACGAGGGAGTACGGACCGGTTGAACGCGCGTGGATTTTATCGTCAACGAGATGGTGAAGTTTCAAATAATGCATGAATCCGACGGTTATCGGGTTGTCGAATTCCTCGCCGCTTCGACCGTCCCTGACAACGATTTTTCCGTCGCGGGAAATCGGCACGCCGAACCATTCGTCGCGGTTTTCTTTGTTGCCTTCCAAATCTTTTAAAATGTCCTCGTCGAGAATATCGCGCCATTTGCCCGCAAACGCGTCCCATTCCATGTTTACATAGTCGTTCGCGAGGTCGAGGGTGTCCATAATATCAATTTCATTAGCACCGTCGAAAACAGGTGTCGCGACTTTCCAGCCCAAGCATTTCGCGGCTAAGCCCAAGTGAACTTCGAGGACCTGTCCGATATTCATTCGGGATGGCACGCCGAGGGGATTCAGCACGATGTCAAGCGGGCGTCCGTTTGGCAGGAACGGCATGTCCTCTACGGGGAGAACCTTTGCGATAACGCCTTTATTGCCGTGGCGTCCCGCCATTTTGTCGCCTACGGAGATTTTACGTTTTTGTGCGATATACACGCGAACGAGTTGATTTACGCCGGGGGGAAGCTCGTCGCGCTTTGCACCGGGCGCGAGGTCGCTGCGATTGTCGCGGGTGAAAACTTTTACGTCTACGACGATTCCGCTTTCGCCGTGGGGTACACGAAGGGATGTGTCCCTGACTTCGCGGGCTTTTTCGCCGAAAATTGCGCGAAGAAGACGTTCCTCGGCGGTGAGTTCCGTTTCGCCCTTGGGCGTGACTTTGCCTACCAAAATATCATTCGGCCCAACTTCCGCGCCGATTCGAATTATTCCGTCTTCGTCCAAATCCTTCATTGCGTCGTCGCCCACGTTCGGGATGTCGCGAGTTATTTCTTCGGGACCCAGCTTCGTGTCGCGGGCTTCGGCTTCGTATTCTTCGATGTGAATTGACGTGTAAATATCGTCGCGAACGAGGGTTTCGCTTAGCAAAATCGCGTCCTCGTAGTTGTAGCCCTCCCACGCCATAAATCCGATAAGCGGATTTTTGCCCAGCGCGAGTTCGCCCTTGGACGTCGACGGGCCGTCGGCGATTACTTCCCCGACCTCGACACGCTGACCTTTTGCCACGATGGGGCGGTGATTTATACAGGTTCCTTGGTTGGAACGCATGAATTTCGTGAGTTTGTAATTTTTTGCTTCGCCGTCGTCTCCGCGAACATTGACATAGCTGGCCGTGACCTGCTCGACCGTTCCGGGAACTTCCGCCGCAATTATTACGCCTGAATCACGCGCGACTTTGTATTCCATTCCCGTGCCGACAACGGGTGCGTCCGTTACCATAAGGGGAACGGCCTGACGTTGCATGTTTGAACCCATCAGCGCTCGGGAAACGTCGTCGTTTTCGAGGAAGGGGATAAGCGCGGTTGCGACGGAAACTATTTGTTTTGGAGAGACGTCCATGAGGTCGATGCGCGACGGGTCGAATTCTTGAATTTCATCGCGGTGTCGGCCTGCTATACGGCGGTTTTTAAAATGCCCGTCGGTATTAAGCGGCTCGTTTGCTTGCGCGATAATGTAATTTTCTTCCTCGTCGGCGGTGACATAAATGAAATTATTTGTAACAACGGGGGGCTGCCCCTCGCGTTTTTCAACGAAACGATAGGGTGCTTCGATAAAGCCGTATTCGTTGATTCGCGCGTAGGTCGCAAGCGAGTTTATCAGCCCGATATTCGGGCCTTCCGGCGTTTCAATCGGACACATTCGCCCGTAGTGCGAGCTGTGTACGTCGCGGACTTCAAAGCCCGCGCGGTCGCGGGAAAGTCCGCCCGGCCCGAGCGCGGAAAGGCGGCGTTTGTGCGAAAGTTCGTCAAGCGGGTTTGTTTGCCCCATGAACTGCGAAAGCTGTGACGAGCCGAAAAATTCCTTAATTGCCGCGGTGACGGGGCGAATATTTATCAGGGCCTGCGGGGTTACAATGTCCATATCCTGCACCGTCATGCGCTCTTTTACGACGCGCTCCATGCGGGTCAGGCCGATGCGGAACTGGTTTTGCAAAAGCTCGCCGACCGCGCGGATACGTCGGTTGCCCAAATGGTCGATATCGTCCTTGTGGCCGACGTCGAATTCCACGCCGATTGCGTAGGAAACCGCCGCCATTATGTCGTCGATGGTCACTGTTTTCGGCAGTAATTTCACGATGTTTTGGCGGATTAAACGGTCGATTTCGTCTTTGTCGCCGCCTGCTTGCTCCAAAACTTCCATGAGTGCGGGATAATGAACCCGTTCGTTTATGCCGAAATCCTCGGCGTTAAGCCCATGGGGGCGGATAAATTCGTCGATTTCAACGGCCATATTTGAAAGCGCGCGAAGGGGGCGACCTTCTTCCACAAGCACGTCAACGTGCGGGCAACCCGCGTTTTGAATCGCATCGGCAAGGTCGGCTGAAATTTCCGTTCCCGCTTCGGCAAGCACTTCGCCATCGGGCGAAACAACGGTTTCAGCCAAAACAAAACCGCGCACACGCGATTTCAGCGACAGTTTCTTATTAAATTTATAACGCCCGACTTTTGCAAGGTCGTATCTTTTCGGGTCAAAAAACATATTATACAGAAGCGAGTGCGCACCCTCGACGGTTGGCGGCTCGCCGGGACGCAAGCGTTTATACGCCTCCACAAGCCCTTCTTCGTAGGTTTTCGCGATGTCCTTTTCGATGGTCGCCAAAATTTTCGGGTCTTCGCCGAATTTTTCCAAAATTTCCTCGTCGGTTCCTATGCCCATCGAGCGCATTAAAACAGTAACCGGCACCTTACGGGTGCGGTCTATTCGTACGTAGAAGACGTCGTTGGAGTCTGTGTCGAACTCGAGCCAGGCGCCGCGATTCGGAATAATGCTTCCGCTTACGAGAATTTTACCGACTTTATCGTGCTCAATCCCGTAATAAATGCCGGGCGAGCGCATAAGCTGGCTTACGATAACACGTTCGGCACCGTTTATAATAAATGTTCCGCTTGGCGTCATAAGCGGAAAATCGCCCATGAAAATTTCCTGCTCTTTAATTTCATCGACTTCTTTGTTGTGCAAACGGCATTTTACACGCAAAGGAGCGGCATACGTGGCATCCCGCTCTTTGCATTCGTCAATTGTATATTTCGGCTTGCCCTCGAGCGATAAATCTATGAGGTCAAGCACCAAATTTCCGCTGTAATCGGTAATCGGAGATATATCACGGAACACCTCCCGAAGCCCCTCTGTCACAAACCACTTATAACTTTCTTTTTGAACCTCGATAAGGTTCGGGATTTCAAGAACTTCGGCGATGCGCGAATATGTTGACCTTCTCGGCCCCTGTCCGCGCGTCGGACGTATCCTGTTTTTCTCCACTTTAGCAACCCCTTTGAAATTTGCTTGCGCGTTTTATCTATAGCGAGAAAAAAAATAGTGTTGAATTTTTGTGAGACATGTGTTATCCTGTATAAAATCCTGCACAAAGTGTGGGATTTTATCCCATGTGAAAAATAACCACGGAACAGAAATAATAACCCCTTGACTTTTGCGTGTCAAGGGGTTTTTCGTGTGTTTTTTAAAATTTTTCGAAAATTATGCAGAAAAATTTTTCCAAGTTGCTTTTAATTTAAATTGGGCGCGCTAATTTTCCGTCGATTACTTCAAAAATTATTTCTGCTTTTTGCGCCAAGTCTTTATTATGCGTGACGATAACTATGGTTTTACCCGTTTTGTGGATTTGCGTAATGTGATTTAAAACATCTTCCTCTGATTCGGAATCGAGGTTTCCTGTCGGTTCGTCCATTAGGAGAATTTCGGGATTGTTTGCCAGTGCGCGCGCGATTGAAACGCGTTGTTGTTGCCCTCCCGACATTTCGCTTGGTTTTGCGTTGGATTTATCTGAAAGGCCGACCAGTTTTAAAAGCTCGTCGGCCTTTTTTTTGTGTTCGCTTTGCGGGATTTTGCCGAACATCATTGCGGTTTGGATGTTTTCCGACGCGGTCAGGTTTTGCAGTAAATTGAAGGACTGGAATACGAATCCGATTTTTTCGGCGCGAATTTCCGAGAGTTTATTGTCGCTTAAATCGGAAATATTTGTTTCGTCGATAAAAACTTTGCCGCTTGTTGGATTGTCGAGTCCGCCGATTAGGTGCATCAGCGTGCTTTTTCCGTGCCCGGATTTTCCGATTATGCACGAAAATGAGCCGCGCGGAATTTCTATGGTGATGCCCTTCAGCGCGTGGGTTTTTGCGGCCCCGTTGCCGTATATTTTTTCTAAATTTTCGGTACGTATAATCGGCCTACTCATGACTTATTGCCTCCACAGGGGTGAGAAGTGTTGCTCGCCAAGCGGGGTAGATGCCCGAAATTATTGAAATTGCAAGCGAGAGAGCGATTGTGGACAGAATTAGCGCGAAACTGAAACTTGTTTCCGGCGACGCGCCCCGCAGGAGGTCATTCGCGCCGATTTGCGAAATAAATTCGCCCGCAAAAACCGCCGCCGATAAGCCGATTGCCACCCCGACAATTCCGCCCAAAAACCCGTACAACGCCGACTCCAGCAGGAAAATTTTAAAAATCGCGCCGCGCTTGCCGCCGATTGCCCTAAGCGTTCCGATTTCGCGCCGCCGCTCGTAAACGGCGGTCATCATTGTGTTGATAATTCCAAATGCCGCCGCAATTAACGCGACCGCCGCAACAAGTTGCAGCGTAATATTCACCGAGCCCAAAATTGCAAGCACCGAGCCCAGGAGTTGCTCGTCCGTCGCGACTTGAACGTTGGCGACGCTTAAAATGGCGGCTTCGTAGTGTTCCATTCGGGTCATATCGTCTACCCTCGCGGATATATAGGAAATGTAGCCTTCGCGCTCGAAGACTCTTTGTGCGGTCGCGAGGGGGAGGAATAGTGTTACGTCGTCGTTACTTTGGTTCGGCGCGAGAATGCCGCCTATTACAAATTGTTCGTCGCGAAGGGTGATTTCATCGCCTGTGGTCAAGCCGCGAGATTCCGCGAAATTTGAACCGATAATGGCGGTGTTTTCGCTGTCTTCCGAGAAAAACGCGCCTTCGGATATTTCCCATTCGCGGAAACGCCGCGTTTCTTCCGGCAAAATTCCGACAATCGTGGAGCGCAGTTCGCCGACCGCCGCCTGACGCGTCAAATGCGGAATAACTTCGATGCCATCTATTTCGGCGATTCGCTCGAATGCCTCGAAATGCATGGCTTCCGTGATTGCCTCGCCGGTTACAACCGCAATTAAATTAAAGGGGCAGACATCCTCGGGCATGATAATAAAATTCGCGCCCAGCGCATTTGCCTGCCTCGTAATTTCGCCGCGCATACCGCCGCCCAACGAAAGCAACGCTACAAACGACGCCATTCCGATGGAAATTCCCAAAAGCGTGAACACAAAGCGACCCTTTCTGCGAAAGAGGTTGCGGACCACTAATTTTAATAAATTCATGGCATGTCGAACCCTTCGTCCATGATTGCGCGCTCGACTATCGACGTGTCCAAATCCGGGGCGTGTTGTATCGTGACCCTGTCCGCGGCAACGTTCACTGACACCGATGTCACTCCGTCAATTGCCGACACCGCGCGCGTGACGCTGTTTGCGCACGATGCGCACATCATGCCCCAGACGGTTAGTTCTGTTGTTGCGGTGGTTGCTTGGGGGGGCGTTTCTGTGGGCGGGATGTTGTTTTCGCTTGTGTCGCAAGCGGGAAGTGTTAGGATTACAAGTAGGGTTAGTAGGGAGATTATTTTTTTTACACTCTTTGTTATTCGCAGAACGCATAAATCACCGTTAAAAATTCGCCGCTCGCGTTCCTTTTGTTCATTTTTCACACTTTAGTCCCCTTCCGATTTGAGGGTAGAAATAGTATCAACCGCTCGTTTTTAGTATTTTTGAACACGAAAAAAGCGCGAAATTATCCGTGCGTACCACACGCTGTGGTACATAGGTGCGCCCTTGGGTCCTTGGGAAATTGCAAAACAAATAATTCATTTGCTTGCTAAATAACTTTCTATTGCTTCAACTTCATCGGGGGTAGGGTCATCCTCTTCTATATCAGACCATGTTTTGGATTTTATCCGAAAACTATCTTTAACAAATTGTAAAATTTGATTTACTTCGCTTTCTCCCATTAAATCCAAAATAGTGAGAGGCTGTTGTTTTTCGCCCATAATATTCCTCCCTTCATTTATAAACACTACCACGGTTGTCAATTTTAATTACATGATATTTTTCATCGTCTTTCTCAAAGAGTATACGAGTGGTGGAATAGATGAAACGTTATTGCGTTATTTCCACCCTTGTCTTCACAGATTACATCCTACGTTCAATTCGTAGCCAACGTAACACAGGTCGGCGATTTTTGCAAGCAAAAAAATCCATAAATTTGCGTTTGCGGGGAGTGGGCAGAAGGGAGTCGGCGAGTGACACTCGCCGACTCGTTTTTTTTATGTTCGAGAAAACTGCATCCGGCTTCGAGGGAATGGGTCGATTTCGACATGTGTCTTCGGTGCCCACTGCGCGCAGTGCGCGCCTTTTCATTTCAAAAATGCGTACGACATGGGATGTTCATTTGGCGTGAAACGGCGAAGTGCGCCGGAATCCTGCATTATTTCAATGGGACGCTTCATTGCGATGATGTGGCGGCGGAGGAAGGCGCATTCGGTGGCTTCTTTTTTCTTGGCGGCGGGCGTGTGTTGCTTTAGAATTTCCGCGCTTATCGCGAGCATTTCGCGGGCCTTTTCGGCGACGGCGGCAATTACGGGGGCGGCAAGGGATAAAACTTCCGCCAATTGCGCGGCGGTGTAAACGGGAATGCATAAAGCCATTCCGGCTTCGAAAGAATGCGTGGCGTCGTCCATGTGCTCCCGGTTTCCACCGTGCGCTTGGCGCACCCATCCGTTTTTGATTAATTCGGCGATTTCGAGCCACTCAAATTCGCCGAAATTATCCCGCCCGCCCGCAATGCCAAGCATCAAATCCACGCGACATTGCTGCTTCCAAAAGTATCCGAAATCGAAGACCCTATCGTTAAACGAACCGGCGAAAGCCTCCAAAAATCGAAGCTCGTCACCCTGCGCGTTATTGTGGCGCGTTGTCAAACACCCGTAAAAGCCCGCTTCCTCGCCCCAAACGAAAAGTTTGCGCCCGCTGTGGTCGTAATTTTCTTTCAAATAATCCCACATTATCGGATTTTCCACGATGCTTTGCTCAAGAATAATTTGCGTGATGTTCCATCGCAACAATCCGTCGCCGGGCGAGTGAAACCCAACGGCTTTAATTTCCCCAAGCCGCGCATCCAAAAATCCGGTAATAATTTCCGCCAATTCGCGTTGCAACGCCGCGGTTTTCGCCTGCTCCTCGACAACGAAATTTTTTGTAAAAATAACGATTGCGGTTTCGTATTTCGCGCCGCGTCGTGTCAACAAACCGTTTCTGCAAAGCTCGTCCAGCTCGCCCTCAAGGTACGGCACAGCCACGCCGAGCTGCAAACTGATTTCCTCCGCCGTGCAAAAATCGTTGTAGCACGCAAGCAAAATATTTTGCCCCAAAAGATTGCGCTCAAACACCTTCGGGTCAAGATAATTTTGCCACCCCTCTCCAATCAGTCCCAATTTCAGCATCCCCGGATTAAAGCTCCGTTCACCGTAATTTCTTTCCATGCTAAACCCCTCCTTCAAAATTTTTCGAGATTTGAAAAGCAAAAATTTCACCATGCTTTCGGAGATTCCTTGAGATTTCGCAATCGCCGCAACGCGCGCGCCGTCGAAATAATACGCAACAACGGCCTTGCGCTCCCGTTCCGACAAAAGCGCGAGTTCGCGATGAAGCCGCCGCAAATCCTCGTCTTTTTCAAGCAATTCGGGCAAAAGCGCGCCGCTTGCGGGGATATTTTCGTCAAGCTCCGCCGAAATGAATTTCCCTTTTTTGCGCAACCACCCTTTGTAAACATTCCCCGCAACCGCCCACATAAAGCCGTAAAACGCGCCCTCCTCCCGCAAATTCCCCCGCGCCCGCAAGAGCTCCAAAAAAATATCCTGCGATAAATCCTCGGCATCCTCCCGCGAATTCGTCCGCGCGCGGCAATAATTAAAAATGCTTTTCGCCGCATCGGTTATCATAGCCTCGGTATCCAAAATCTCACCTCCAACGGCGGCCCCTCTTCGTCCGCATCCTTTTTGCCTTCAAATATGTAGTGAACGCAACGCGAAATCGGTTAATAAACAACCTCCACAAGCACAAGCCCCTGCGGTGGCATGGTTTTACCCGCGCGTGCGCGGTCTTTCGACGCGATAATTCCGGCAATATCCTCCGCCGAAATTTTCCCCATCCCCACATATAAAACAGTCCCCGCAATAATTCTAACCATATTGTAAAGAAAACCACTCCCCACAACACGAATCCCAAAATTCCGCGAACTCGAACCAGCCCCCAATATCGGGGCAAAGAGGCTAGGTCGCCCGCCAAAAGACGGACTGCTCGCCCATGCATCCGAGGCATCGCCCCCGATAACTTCACACGCAAAAATTTCCCTCACCGTAGTCTTCGCGTTGCTTCCCGTTGCGCAAAACGCCGCGAAATCATGCGCCCCAACAAAGTGTTTCACGGCATTTTGCATTGCGGAAAAATCCAGTTCCTGCGGAACATGGGCGGCGTAGCGCGATAAAAGCGGGTTGGCGTGTGGCGAATTTTGGACATTATAAATGTAGGTTTTCTGTTTCGCGTCGAACCGTGGGTTGAAATTTGGGGGAACTTCAGCCGCCGCCACCACGGAAATATCGACGGGCAAAAGACCGTTTAAAACTTGCGGCAATTTGTCCGTTGGCACGCGCAAATCCGGCGCGAAAAACGATGCACGTTGCCCAAGTGCGTGAACACCTGCGTCTGTGCGGCTTGCGGCGCGCAGCGAAACAGGCCTCCCGATAATCGAACCCAGCGCGTCCTCGACTTTTTCCTGCACCGCGACGGCGTTGTCCTGTCTTTGCCAACCCGCGTAATCCGTGCCGTCGTACGAAATCGTAAGCAAAAATTGCATTATTTTCAGCCTCCCTGTAAAATATCCCCATGGAACCTAATCGTACAAAAAAATTAACGACCTTGGCAATGCTTACATCGATGTCGTTTTTGGTAGGCTCAATTTTTCGCATCCGCGGCGCGTTCGCAATCGCGCCTTTTTTGACATACGACCCGAAAGATGTCGTGATTTTATTCGGCGGATTTTTATTCGGGCCGGCTGCCGCGCTTTTGATGTCTGTTGCCGTCGCGCTTTTGGAAATGGTGACGATAAGCGACTCCGGCCCGATTGGCGCACTGATGAACGCGCTTGCGAGTGCATCTTTTACATGCACGGCGGCGTTTTTTTATGCAAAAAAACGCAATGTCCAAGGCGCGATAATCGGTCTTGCCGTCGGCACGCTTGTGGCAACGGCGACGATGCTTTTGTTGAACTACCTTATTATCCCGCTTTACGCGCCGCATATCACGCGCGAGGCAGTGCTGGATATAATGCTTCCCGCGCTTTTGCCGTTTAATTTAATGAAATCCGCGCTTAACGCCTTTTTGGCGATTTTGCTTTACAAGCGGGTTTCCGTCGCGTTAAAAGTGGCGGGGCTTTATCGCGAAACGGAAGAAAAAAAGCGCGCCAAGCGCGCAGTGGGCACCGGGGACACGTGTCAGAGTCGGCACATTCTCTCGAAGCCGGATGCAGTTTCCTTGCCCCAAAAAAAATCCTCGCCTCTTACGTACAAAGTGATTATGGCGGTGGCGGCGATTGCCGCCGTCGGGCTTATTTCCGCGTTTATTTTGATGTCGCGTTGATGTCGCGTTGATGCAGGCGGCGGCGATTTTACATAGATTTTACAAACATCATACATATTTCTGCTTTTTCTCGAAATTTTTGCGCGGTAAAATGCGCTTGTTTGAAAGTATCAGACGAAAAAATTTTGAGGGAGAGATTTTTGATGAAGAAAAATTTTTTGAAATCGGTAGTTATGGCGGTCGTTTTGACGGCGGCGGCGGGGATTTTTTCGGCTTGCGGCGATGACGGCGGTTTCGTCGAAGGGCGTGAAATCAATGTAATTTCGCGCGAGGACGGCTCGGGAACGCGCGGCGCGTTTATTGATGTCATGGGAATTTATGTCGGCGGCGTTGACCGAACCACGGTAAACGCAGAAATCGCGCCGGGTACAAGCCATGTTTTGACAAATATCGCGGGCGACAGGTACGCAATCGGCTATATTTCGCTGGGTTCGCTTAACGACACGGTTCGTGCAATAAATGTCGGCGGTGTCGCGGCAACGGAAGCAAATGTTCGAAACGGCAGTTATCCGCTTTTTCGCACGTTTTATCTCGCCGTGTCGGACGGAATTTCGCCACTCGCGCAGGATTTTTTAGACTTCATGGTTTCCGCCGAAGGGCAGGAGATTGTTGAACGCAATTATATTCCCGCACTCGAGTCGCCTTCGCCTTTCACGGGTGGCGGACACGAAGGCACGATTGTTGTTGCGGGTTCAACGTCGGTCGCGCCGCTTATGGAGCGCATGAGAGAGGCGTATATCGCGCTTAACCCCGGCGTTTCAATTGAAATTCAAAGCGTCGGAAGCGGCGGCGGAATTAATGCCGCGCGCGACGGAATGGCGGATATCGGGATGTCAAGCCGCGATTTGCGCGAGGGCGAGCTTGTGTACCTGAACGCGATTGCGGTCGCGCTGGACGGTCTCGCCGTAATTGTGAACAACGACAATACCGCGACAAATTTATCCCCCGACCAAATCCATGATATTTTCGTCGGCGAGATTACGCGCTGGAATGAACTCGACTAAACCCATGCATAAGTTCCGCGAAATTTTCTTCGAGTACGTCTTTATGTTTTCCGCGGGCATTTCTGTTTTGGCGTTGGTAATGATTTTCGTTTTCCTGTTTGCCAACGGAATGCCCGCGATTGCGGAAATCGGGTTGATGGAGTTTATTTTCGGGCGGGAATGGCGGCCGATGGACGCGTCGCCGTCTTTCGGCGTTTTGCCGATGATTGCCGCGAGTATTTACATTACGCTTGGCGCGATGGTAATCGGTGTGCCTGTTGGAATTTTTACTGCGGTGTTTTTGGCGCACATGTGTCCCGCGCGGCTTTATGTTGTTTTAAAGCCGACGGTTAATCTGCTCGCGGGGATACCGTCTGTTGTTTACGGGTTTTTCGGGATTGTGATAATCGTGCCGTTTGTGCGGGAGATTTCGCTTTTTTTCACCGGCGGCGGCTCGGGTTCGTCGATGCTTGCCGCGATGATTCTCTTGGGCATAATGATTTTGCCGACGATTGTAAATATTTCCGAAAGCGCGATTCGTGCGGTTCCGCGCTCGTACTATGAAGGCTCGCTCGCGCTTGGGGCGTCGCACACGCGCTCGGTGTTTTCCGTCGTGCTTCCCGCGGCGAAATCGGGGGTTTTTGCGTCGGTGATTCTTGGGGTCGGGCGCGCCGTGGGCGAAACTATGGCGGTTGTAATGGTCGCGGGAAATCAGGCGCGAATGCCGGAAAGTATTTTTCGCGGGGGACGCGCGCTTACGTCGAATATCGTAATCGAAATGGGTTACGCCGAGGGGCTGCACCGTGATTCGCTTATTGCTACGGGAATTGTGCTGCTTGTGTTTATTTTTATAATCAACATTGTGTTCACAGTCGTGACGCGAAAAAGCGCGCCAAGCGCGGATTGAGCACCGGGAACAAGTGTGAAGAATGAACGAGAGGAATGCGGGCGACCAATTTTTAATGGCGATTTGCGCGCTCAGCGAATGGCGAAAATAATGAGAAAAATTACCGATGGAATTCTGTTCGCGGCAACATGGTTTTTCGCCGCGATTACGTTGCTTGTCCTGCTTTTTATAATCGCGCACATCGTGATTAACGGCGTCCCCTATCTCGAACCGCGACTGTTTGAATTCACTTTCACGTCGGAAAACGTGTCGATGATGCCCGCGATAATTTCGACGGTGTTTATGGTTTTTTTGACTTTGATAATCGCCGTGCCGCTCGGCATTTTCACGAGTATTTACCTCGTGGAGTACGTGAAAAAGGGCAACAAATTTGTTATGTTAATCCGCTCGGCGGCGGAAATGCTTGCGGGGATTCCGTCGGTTGTGTATGGACTTTTTGGGATGTTAATGTTTGGGCAATTTTTTGGGCTGGGCTGGTCGCTTGCGGCGGGCGTTTTAACGCTGTCGATAATGATACTGCCTGTTGTTATTCGGACGACGGAAGAGGCGTTAAAATCCGTCGGGGACGGCTATCGCGAAGGCGGTTACGCGCTGGGTTCCGGCAAGTTGCGCGTTGTATTTCGCCTGGTTTTGCCGTCGGCTGTGCCGGGGATTATGGCGGGCGTAATTTTGGCGATGGGACGAATTGTTGGCGAGTCCGCCGCGCTTATTTTTACGGCGGGAACCGTGCCGCAAATCCCGCAAACGCTTGGGGCGTCGGCGCGCACGCTGTCGGTTCATATGTGGGCGTTGTCGGGCGAAGGGCATCACGTCGGCGAAGCGTACGCCACAGCCGTTATTCTCCTACTTATTGTACTTGTAATTAATACGGCGGCGGCCGTTATCGCGAAAATTTTTACGGCGAAAGGGTCGGGGGCATGAGCATCTCCATAAAAAATTGTGACTTATTTTACGGCGATTTTCACGCGCTGAAGGGCATCGGAAGAGACGAGGGAATGGAAATTTCCGAGAATAAAGTCACGGCGTTTATCGGGCCGTCGGGTTGTGGAAAATCGACGTTTATCCGCGTTTTTAATCGCATGAACGATTTGATTCAAAACTGCAAAATCACGGGTGAAATCACAATCGACGGACAAAATATTTACGAAAAAAGCACGGACATAACACAGCTTCGCAAAAACGTCGGCATGGTTTTTCAAAAACCGAACCCGTTTCCCATGTCGATTTACGACAACATCGCCTTCGCGCCGCGCACATACGGCATAAAAAAACGTGCGCAGCTTGACGAAATCGTGGAACGTTCGCTTCGTCAAGCCGCGCTTTGGGACGAAGTGTCGGACCGTTTAAAAAAATCCGCGCTCGGCCTGTCCGGCGGGCAACAACAACGCCTTTGCATAGCCCGAACCCTCGCCGCCGAGCCGAAAATAATCCTAATGGACGAACCAACTTCCGCGCTCGACCCCATTTCAACCGGAACAATCGAGGATTTAATTCGCGAGCTAAAAAAAACGTACACAATAGTAATCGTGACGCACAATATGCAACAAGCAACGCGAATTTCCGATAAAACCGCGTTTTTCCTGATGGGCGAGGTAATCGAATACGACAAAACGCGGCAAATTTTTTCGAACCCTAAAGACAAACGCACCGAAAATTATGTTACGGGACGTTTTGGATAAATCGATGATGTTAGGGCGTGTTGCCACTAACATCATCAAAAATGGAAAGGATGACACGCGCCATGCCTGCAAGAGCGGATTATCGCAAAAAGTTGCAAAATATTTTAGACAATCTCGTTATAATGTGTCGCCATGCGGAAGACATTTGTGAACAAAGTGTCGCGGCGTTTGTGGCGCGAGATTTGGAACTTGCGCAGAATGTTAAAAAAATCGAAAAAACAATTGATAAACTTGAGCGAAAAATTGAAAAGGCGTCACTGCGACTTTTAGTGATGGAGCATCCCGTCGCAAGCGATTTTCACGAAATTTCCGTCGCATTAAAAATCGTAATCGACCTCGAGCGTATCGGCGACCAAGCCAAGGATATCGCAAAAATTACCGCGCAACTTACCGACGCGCCTGTGCCTGAAAGTATCAAGCAAATGGGTGTAATTGTAATACACATGCTGAAAGACGCCGTGCGGTCTTATGTGAACCGCGACCTTGAACTTGCGCGACTTTTAGACAAAACCGACGACAAGGTTGACGCAATTTTTGATATAATAATGAACGAACTGGCGGCGGCGATTCAAAAAAATCCCGAAAATTCCAAGAACGCATTGCAGCTCATAATGGTCGCGAAATATCTCGAGCGAATCGGCGACCATGCCGTAAACATCGGCGAGCGGGTCGAAAAATTAATACAAGGGAAGATTTGAGGGAAAATCCGATGAAGAAAAAAATTTTTGTTGTCGAAGACGACGCGGCGTTGCAGGAATTGTATTCGTATTCGCTTGAAAGCGAATTTGAGTGTACATGTTTCGGCGACGCAACGTCTTTTTTTTGCGCGCTTGAAAAAAATCGCCCCGACCTTGTTTTGCTTGATATCATGCTTCCCGGCAGCGACGGATTCGAAATACTTTCGCGCCTGAAAGCCCAATTTCCGAGCTTCCCAGTAATTATGGTTTCGGCGCGCGGCGACGAGGTTTCAAAAGTGAAGGGTCTGAACATGGGCGCGGACGACTATATTTCCAAACCTTTCGGCGTTTTGGAGCTTGTCGCGCGGATTAAGGCGAACCTGCGCAAAAATCCCCCCGCCGCAAAGACAAGCATTTTCAAAGATATCGAAATCGACATTGAAAAACACGTCGCGTCCGCTAACGGACGGGCTTTTCAAACCACCCTCAAGGAGTTTAACCTGTTAGTGTTTTTATGCAATAACGCGGAAAAATTGCAGGAGCGCGAAACGATTTTTAAAAACGTGTGGGGTGAGAATTTTTTCGGCGAAACACGCACGCTGGATATTCATGTAAAGGAACTGCGCAAAAAACTTCGCGAATCCGGAAGCGTTACGGAGATAAAAACCGTTCGCGGAGTGGGGTATATGCTGGTATGAAAAAACGACTTTTTGTGTACACGTCGCTGATAATTTTCACGGGGCTTATGAGCTTCCTCGCGGTGTCGATTTACATTACCGACAGAAACAATTTGGTTCTGGCAAAAAGCACGGTTCAAGAAACCGCGCGTATTTTGGCGGGGCTTTATCACGACGGTATCGACTTTGAGCAGTTCGTAAGCATCGGCGAAACTACGCGAATAACGCTGATTTCGTCAGACGGTCGGCTTCTTGCCGATAATTATCCGCAGGCGATTTACGCCGACGAAAATTATCTGCTTCGCCCCGAAATAATCGCCGCCGCAAGCGGGGGTTCCGCGGTTTTCGTGCGATATTCACAAACGCGCGGCGCAGAATTTATTTATTACGCAGTGAAGGTCGAAAGCGGCGGAGGCGACCATGTTTTCGTACGCGCGGCGATTCCCGTTGCGCAAATTGACGCGTATATACAGCAAGCGTTTCCGCCACTTTTTGTGCTTCTTGTCGCCCTTGCACTTGTGTGTTTTTTCGTTGTGCGCGAAATGACAAACAGAGTTTTATTGCCCTTCAGCGCGATTGAAAAAAAATTGCGGGGGCTTACTCGAGGCGAAAACTTTCCGATTGCGAAAAGCTATGACGAAATAAATAAAATTACGCGCGAAATAGACGATATCGCAACCGCATTAAGTGACGAAAAAAACAAACTCTCATTCATATTGGACAGCATCGGCGACGCAATTTTCGTCACCGACGAAAACGAAAAAATCCTGCTGACAAACCCCGCCGCCCTCGCTCTTTTTAACGCAACGCCCGAAATTTTGGGCAAAAAAACAAATTACTTGGTGTCGGACAAGGATTTGAACGAAAAAATTCGGGAGTGCGTAAATAATTCGAAAAATATTTTATTTGAAACCGCGCTTAACGGAAAAATTTTTTTGGTGACAATAAAACGCCTGCCCGGCAGCGCGCTAACGATGATTATTTTATCGGATGTAACGGAAAACCGCGAAAATGCAAAACGCCGCGAAGAATTTTTCGCAAACGCATCGCATGAACTTAAAACGCCTCTCACGGCAATTCGCGGCTTTAACGAGCTGTGCGAAATAAATAATCGCGACGAAAATTTGGCAAAATACATCAACGGCATAACCCGCGAAACAAACCGAATGACCGGCCTGATAAGCGACATGCTAAAACTATCCGAGCTTGAAAACATGCAGGAAATAAAAAACCCCGTGCCTGTTTCGCTTTCGCGAACCGTCGCCGAGGTTTTGGAAACAATCGAATCAGCAATCACCGACAATGACATTCACTTTACATCAAGCGGTGATGCCACAATTTTTGCCGAACCCAACCATGTTTTCGACACAGTAAAAAACCTAATCGAAAACGCCGTCCGCTACAATAATAAAGGGGGCAAAGTCGCCGTAAAAATCGAAGCGCACCGAATCACAATCTCCGACAACGGAATCGGCATCTCCCCCGCCGAGCACACAAAAATTTTCGAGCGGTTTTATCAAGTCGAAAAAAGCCGTTCGTCGCAAAGCACCGGGCTCGGTCTGTCAATCGTAAAGCACATTTGCGCCCTTTACGGCTGGAAACTTTCGCTAAAAAGTAAGCCCGGAATCGGCACGGATGTTGAGGTGGAGTTTTAAGAACCTGTGCATTGCGCGTCTCGCGCTTAAAACTGCATTTGCCCGATTGTGCGCGGGTATGGGATTACGTCGCGGATATTTTTCATTCCGGTGATATACATAAGAAGGCGTTCGAAACCGAGGCCGAAGCCCGCATGTTTTACGCCGCCGAAGCGTCGGAGGTCGAGATACCAGTCGTAGTCCTCGCGGGCGAGGCCGAATTTTTGCAAACTTTCCTCGAGAACGTCGAGGCGTTCTTCGCGCTGGCTGCCGCCGATTAGCTCGCCGACGCCGGGCACAAGCAGGTCTGCCGCCGCAACGGTTTCTTTGCCCTCCGCGCAATCGTCGTCAACCCGCATGTAAAACGCCTTGATTTTACGGGGATAATTGGTCAAAAATACGGGGCCGTTGTAAACTTCCTCGCACAAATATCGCTCATGTTCGGTCTGCAAATCCGCGCCCCATTTTACGGGGTATTCGAATTTGCGCCCGGATTTTTGCAAAATTTCAATGGCTTCGGTGTAGCTGCACCGCGCGAAATCGGCGGAGGCAAGCGCGTTTAGGCGGTCAATCAGGCCTTTTTCAATCCACTCGTTGAAAAATTGCATTTCCTCGGGCGCGTGTTCCATTACATATTTTATTACGAATTTCAGCATTGCCTCCGCCGTTTCGAGGTAATTATCCAAATCGGCAAACGCCATTTCCGGCTCAAGCATCCAGAATTCGGCGGCGTGGGTCGTTGTTGTTGATGGCTCCGAACGGAAAATCGGGCCGAAAGTGTATACATCGCGAAGGGACAGGCAAAATGGCTCGACCGCAAGCTGCCCGGTAACGGCGAGGCGCGCTTCTTTGCCGAAAAAATCCTTTGAAATGTCGGTTTCGCCCGGTGGCAGGGTTGTTACTCGGAACATTTCCCCTGCGCCTTCGCCGTCGTTTTCGGTCAAAATCGGCGTGTGGACGTAGACGAATCCGCGCTGCCGGAAAAATTCGTGGATGGCGTGCGAGGCAATCGAACGCACGCGAAAAACGGCCGCAAACGTATTTGTGCGCGGCCGAAGATGCGCGATGGTGCGCAAAAATTCGAAACCGTGACGCTTCTTTTGCAACACATAATCCGGCGGGCAAGCCCCTTCGAGTACGATTTTTTCCGACTTAATCTCAAGCGGCTGTTTCGCGCCCGGGCTTTCGACGACGACGCCCGTAACCGAAATACACGCGCCGACGCCCAGCTTCAATGCGTCCGCGAAGTTAAGCCCGCTTTCGTCCAATTCCCCCTCCAGCACAACCTGCACCGCGCGGAAAAAACTGCCGTCGTTAAGCTCGATAAATCCTAAATTTTTATTGTTCCGCGACGTGCGAATCCAGCCGCCGACGGTAATTGTTTTGCCGATAAATTTCTCGGGGCTTGCGAACAAATCTTTTATGCGTGTGTACATTTGCAACATCCTTTGCGTGTGTAATGTAGGCTATTATACAAGGCGTCGGCGATGCGGGCAAGTTTTTTGGGGGGTTGCGGAATACGCACGCCCTTATTTCATGCCTGTTTTTCCTCAAATACTGCGAGGAGGTTATCCTATCGATTCATGCCGAGCCGGACGGCTTGTGCGCCACGACTTCCCGCAGGGAACGAGCGGCGACGCATTCTCTCAAAGCCGGGAGCAGTTTCCTGTTGGCTGAAAAAATCGAGTCGGCGAGTGTCACTCGCCGACTCGATTTTTTTGGCGCGGTTTTATGGCGCGCTTTTTCGATTTTTTCCGATTTTTTCGATTCTTTCGCGTGGATAAATTTGCACATTTTGTCGGCTTTTGGTATAATTTCGCGGAAATGGTTTTGGAAACGGTTTTCTCGTTATTTTTCTCGTTATTTTTCTCGTCAGTCTTCTCGTTACAATAACAAGGGCAAAAGAAAAGAGGCGACAAAATGTTCGTGCGGGTTGTAAGCGGTGCGATTTTAGGCGTGGAAAGCTGTTGCGTTGAGGTCGAGGTTGACATCTCCGGCGGGCTGCCCGTTTTCGACATTGTCGGCCTGCCCGATTCCGCCGTTAAGGAAAGCCGCGAGCGCGTTCGCGCCGCGATTCGCAACGCGGGCTTTACGTTTCCCGTTAAGCGAATTACCATAAACCTCGCGCCCGCCGATATTCGAAAATCCGGCCCGGCGTATGATTTGCCGATTGCGACGGGCATTTTGATTGGCATGGGGCTGATAACGGACGGCACGGACAATGCGTTTTTCGCGGGGGAATTATCGCTGGACGGCGCGGTTCGCCCCGTCAGCGGGATTTTGCCGATGGTGCTTGAGGCGAAAAATAACGGCACGCGGCAGGTTTTTGTCGCGCCGGAAAATGCGGCGGAAGCCGCGCTTGTTAAGGGCGTCGAGGTCTACGCCGTGCCGGATTTAGCGGGGCTTGTGCAACATTTTTCGGGGACGCGAATGCCGCAATTTAAAGCGGAGGTGTCGCCATTTTCGCAAAACAAAAGTACATATGACGTCGATTTTGCCGATGTTGCGGGGCAAATGTATGTAAAGCGCGCGTTGGAAATTGCGGCGGCGGGGTATCACAACACCGTTATGATAGGGCCGCCCGGCGCGGGAAAAACCATGCTGGCGCGCCGAATGCCTACGATTTTGCCGGATTTATTGCCCGAGGAAAGCATGGAAATCACGAAAATTTACAGCATCGCGGGGCTCTTGAATGAAAAAAATTTGCTGATGCGCGAACGCCCATTTCGCACGCCGCACCACACATCGTCACACATTTCGTTAACAGGCGGCGGACGCATTCCGATGCCGGGCGAAATTTCACTGGCACACAACGGCGTGCTTTTTCTCGACGAGTTTCCCGAATTTCAAAGAAAAGCCCTTGAAACCCTGCGCCAGCCCCTCGAAGACGGGGAAATTACAATCGCGCGAACCGGAGGCGTCTCGACATACCCAAGCGTTTTCCTGCTTCTCGCGGCAATGAACCCCTGCCCCTGCGGCTATTCCGGCACGCCGCGTTGCACCTGTTCCGCGCCGGAAATAGCGCGTTATCTCGATAAAATTTCGGGCCCGCTTTTGGACAGGATTGACATACAAGTCGAGGCAACATCCGTGGAATATGCAGAATTGCAGGGTGCGAAAAAGCCTGCCGAAAATTCCGCCGCAATAAAAGCCCGCGTCGAAAACGCCCGCGCCCGCCAAACCGCCCGATACGTCGATGGCAAAACGCGCTTCAACGCAAAAATGACCGCCGCGCAAACAAAAAAGTATTGCAAGCTCGGCGGCAACGCCCGCGACCTTTTAAGAAACGTGTTCGAAACAATGTCCCTTTCCGCCCGCGCCTATCACAAAATCCTAAAAATTGCCAGAACAATTGCCGACCTCGCCGACACGGAAGAAATCACGATAGAGCACGTCGCGGAGGCCGTTTCCTATCGCGGACTGGACAGAAAATATTGGTGAGCGCGCCAAGCGCGCAGTGGGCACCGGGGACATATGTCGTGGGCGGCGCATTCCCTCGAAGCCGGAAGCAGTTTCCTGTAACATCAAAAAGCGTGCCATTCCCTAAGTGGGAACACGCCCTATATGGAGGGGAAAACGTGACAAATACAGCAATCGCAATCGACGGCCCCGTCGGCGTCGGAAAAAGCACGACGGCACGTCTTGTTGCACAAAAATTAAACATGGCGCATATCGACACGGGCGCGATGTATCGCGCCGTCGCGCTGTTTCAAATCGAAAACGGGCTGGACATGCACGACGCCGCCTCGTTGGAAAATTCGCTCGAGCAAATCCAAATCTCAATAAAAAACGACGGCGGCAAGCAAAAAATTTTTTTGAACGGCGCAGACGTCACCGAAAAAATCCGCACAAGCGAAGTTAGCGAAGGTGCGTCGGTCGTCGCCGTAAATCAAGGCGTGCGCGAAAAATTGGTAGCCGCGCAACGCGAAATGGCGGCCGCCGAAGGCGTAGTAATGGACGGTCGCGACATCGGCTCGCACGTCCTGCCCGACGCCGGCATAAAAATCTACCTCGACGCGCCTTTGGAAATCCGCGCCCGCCGCCGCCTGCGCGACCTCGAATCCGCCGGCCGCCCCGCCGAATTCGACCAAGTCCTAAACGAAACAATAATCCGCGACCACCGCGATAAAAATCGCAAACACAGCCCCCTGATTCAAACCCCCGACGCCCTTTGCATCGACACTTCGCGCTTTAATTCGCCCGACGAAACGGCCGATGAAATTGTAAAGATTTTTAAGGCCTCGAGGTAGCGTCCCGAAATATGTACCAACCCTACCGTATCACCAACACCAACAATAAAAAAACCGCGCACATCGCGCTCATAATTTTCTGCCAAAGCCCGTATTTCGGCAACTTTATGCCGGAAACCATAAGCGTGCCGATTACGAAAAACAGCACCGCGGAAAAATAAATCGGCACAACGTCGAAGGTCAAAACAGCCCACACCGACATCGTCACCATCATCATCGAACCCGGAACGGGCAGACCAATGAAAAATTTATCGGCCTCGACGATATTGTAATACGCGAGCCGCCACAATGCGCACGAGGTGTAAAAAAGCATAGCGGCTATGATAATCGCATTTTGATGCAGCGGCGCGGCGTCGGAAACAAGCATCCCCAGCACCAAAAAAGCCGGAATAATCCCGCAGGTGAAAAAATCCACAAGCGTGTCTACATATTGCCCAAAAGTTGTCTGCTGGTTCAGCTTGGCGGCAACAAATCCGTCAACAAAGTCCATAAGCCCCGCAAGGGTCAAAAACAACGCCGTCATTCGAAAATCTTGCCGCACAATAAAAAAGCACGCGATAATCCCGCAAATCATGCCAAGCGTCGTAATCGCGTTCGGTACGTTTAAATGCTTTAGCGCGGGAAACATCCGCACAAATTTTGCTCTCATTTTTTTCTCCTTTATTAAGACCTCGGGGGAGGGGGATTTTTGAAAAAATCCCCCTCCCCCGAAC
>WRGX01000209.1 GCA_009786975.1 Defluviitaleaceae bacterium | reverse complement strand
AAAAAAGCGCGCCAAGCGCGCAGTGGGCACCGGAGACACATGTTGGCGGCGACGCATTCCCTCGAAGCCGGGAACAATTTCCTAACCCATAAAAAAGCGCGCCAAGCGCGCAGTGGGCACCGGGGGCATATGTCGCGGGCGACGCATTCCCTCGAAGCCGGGAACAATTTCCTTGCCCATAAAAAACGAGTCGGCGAGTGACACTCGCCGACTCAATTTTTTTGTACGCCGGTAAACTGCTCCCGGCTTCAAGAGAATGTGAGAGAATGTGCCGACTTCGACACATTTGAAAAAAATTTTTTGTATTGGTAAAATACTATGAAATGGGAGGGGTTAATAAATGAAATTCGAATGGGATGAAAATAAGAATGAATTGAACAAAGTAAAACACAAAAAAATCTCTACGGAGGAATAGCCATGGACACACATGATTTAGGAATTTTGGAAGTAAAAGAAGCGGAATTTTACAGCGGCACAGGCGGATTCGCAGGGCTTCGCTACAAAGGCGAAGACTATCCCCACATTGTCCTGCGCCGCCTGATGCCGCTAAAGCATCCGTTTGAGTACATTTCCGCCGCCTGCGCCGCCGACGGCAACGAATTCAAGGAAATCGGCATCCTGCAAAACGTAAGCGATTTGCCCGAAGCGCAACGCGAAATCGTAACATCGGAACTCGACAATCGCTATTATTCCCCCGAAGTCCTCGACGTCATTTCCGTACAGGACAAATTGGGCTATGTATACATGGAGCTTCGCCTGAAAAACAAAAAGGGCGTCGAGTACAAAAAAAATTGCGCCGTAAAAGACGTAAGCCGCAACATACGTATGCTTTCCGACACAAGCGTAATAATTTTCGACGTTGACGGCAACCGCTATATAATCAAGGATTTAAAGCGATTAAACCGACAAAGTTTAAGGAAAATGGACGCATATTTGTTTTAGGGCGTGTTCGACCTGCCTAATTTGTCTGTACGAAATTCGAGGGGAGTGCGGTGAATGCGTAAAAAAATAGATTTAAACGGCGCGAAAAAGGTTCATTTTATCGGCATTGGCGGGATTTCCATCAGCGGTCTTGCGGAAATTTTGCATCGCGACGGCTTTGAAGTAAGCGGCTCGGATGCCGTTGATAGTGAAAAAACAAAGGAACTCAGGCGGCTTGGGATTAAAATTTTTGTGCCGAACGCGGCAGAAAATATTGCGGAGGATATTGATTTAATCGTGTACACCGCCGCTGTTAAGCCCGATAATCCCGAGTTTTCGGCGGCGGTTTCGCGGGGGATTCGGCGGATTGAGCGCGCCGCGTTTTTGGCGATGCTTTTGGAGGGATATGATGCGATTTGTGTTGCCGGGTCACACGGAAAAACTACGACGACCTCTTTGGTTGCGGAAATCGCGCTTGCGGCGAGGCTTGACCCGACAATAAATATCGGCGGACACATGAATCTCGGCGGTTCAAATTATCGCGTCGGTGATTCAAAAACATTCGTTCTTGAATCATGCGAATACAGCAATCAGTTTTCCCACTGGCATCCGCATATCGGGGTGATTTTAAACGTGGACGCCGACCATTTGGATTTTTACGGAAATATGGACAATTTAATCGCGGCATTTGCGGTTTTTGCCCAAAACATCCGCCCCGAAGGCGCGCTGGTTATCTCAAAAGATGCACAAGGCTTCGATGAAATAACACGCAAAGCGTCGTGCAAAATTGTGACATTTGGACTAAGCAGTGACGCGGATTTTCGCGCGGAAAATATTATATATAATGAAGGGCGACCGTCGTTCGATGTTTTTTTCGGGAGCGAATTCAAGGCTCGTGTGGATTTGCCGCTGCCGGGAGAATATAATATGCTTAACGCGCTTGCGGCGTTTGCGGCGGCGTCGCGCTTGAATATTCCTCCGGAAACAACCGCGCGGGCATTAAGCGAAGCCCGAGGAACGCAGAGGCGGTTTGAGTACAAGGGTTCGCTTAACGGAGCGAAAATAATTGACGATTACGCGCACCATCCGACGGAAATTCGCGCGTGCCTGGCCGCCGCGCGCAAAGCCGCAACAGGCCGCGTAATCTGCCTTTTTCAGCCCCACACGTATACGCGGACAAAAAATTTGCTCGACGATTTTGCGCAAAGTTTTTCCGATGCCGACGAAATAGTTTTGCTTCCGATTTTTGCCGCGCGAGAGCCGTTCGACCCGGAAATTTCGTCGGAAATGCTTGCGGAACGCATAAAATTTGAAGGAAACGACGTAAAATTCGCGCAAAATTTCCTCGAAGCGGGAAATTATCTGACTAAAGTTCTTCGACAAAACGACCTGCTTGTGACAATGGGTGCGGGCGATGTGTACGAGGTGGGTGAAAACATGATTGCCTCAAAGTTATCCACATTATCCACAGAGCCTGATGAATAGTGACTTCGCGCGTGTCAAGCATTATTTTCGCCCGCAAACACTGGATTGTGCCAAAAAAGCCTGTGTTTTCGGGCTTTTTTTTATCAGGAAAATTTTTATTTTAACAAAGTATTAAGAAATTTCCCTTGACAAATCTGAAAGTGTTTTTAAGTCTGATTTTATCGCGCCATAAAGTTATCCACATTTTTATCCACACAACCCATAAATTTTGTTGATAAATAATCATATCCAACCCATCAAAAATAGGTTATCATGTGCATATTAAAAACATCGGAAGCGGGTGCGTCGAAAATATGAGCGATATAAGAATGAAGATAGGGTACAAGTGTTCGCACCTGGAGGTTCCGACGGTTTTTATCGACGATTATTTAACGGATTGCCTGCCGGTTTATCCGCTGATTTACATATGGAGTTTGCGTCGGCTTTTGGACGGCGAATGCGCGACATTTCTTGAAATAAGCGAGCATTTTCGCGTTACCGAGGGCGATGTTATAAAAGCATGGCGGCACTGGGAAAAGGAAAAGCTCGTAAGCATTACTTCAAGCAAAAACGGCATGGAAATCACGTTTTTGCCCGTACACGGAAAAAGTGAACTCGCCCGCGAACAACGCGCGGAGCTTTCGCTTTTGCCGTCCCCTCCAAAACCCGAGGCGCGCCCAAATTACACTACGCAGGAGCTTGCCTGCTATCGAAACGAATCCCCCGACATCGAGCGGCTGTTTTCGCGCGCGGAAAAAACCCTCGGCAAGCTACTTTCGTACAACGATATGAACGTAATTTTCGGCTTTCACGACTGGCTTCGCCTGCCAATAGACGTCATCGAATTTTTGATGGAATATTGCGAAGAAAACGACCATCGCACCCTGCGCTACATTGAAAAATGCGCAATGGACTGGGCAGACCGCGGTATAAACGACGTTGCCCAAGCCGCAGATTATGTACAAAATTTCGACCGCGACTACCGCACAATTTTGCGCCACGCAGGAGCCTCGGGCTACCCAACTCCCGCACAGCGCAAATACATGGACAAATGGCTAAACGAATTGAACATGCCGCTCGAGCTGATAATCGAGGCCGTTGACCGATGCGTTGAAAAAATAAATAAATTTGACAAAAAATACACAGAAAAAATCCTAACGGAGTGGAACAAAAAAGACATTTTCACCCTCGAAGCCGTTGCTGCCGGTGACAGCGAATTCGCGCAAAACAAACCCGCACGCCCCGCCTCAAAAGCAAAGCCAAACCGCTTTGTAAATTTCAAACAACGCGACATCGACTATTCACAGTACGAAAAGCTGGAGCGAGATTATTTGGAGAAAAAATACAACGCACAGTAGGGATTTTCGCGCCTGCGCGGGCGGCCGGATGTATCCGAACTGACGCGAGAGGATGTTTTTATGAAATTCAAGAACGCATACCGCGAAGTTATGCGCGAAATGCAGGCGGAGCGCGACCGCGCGGACGCACTTCGCGACGCGCGGCGCAAGGAAGTTTACAAAAAAGCCCCGCGCCTTGCCGAAATCGACCGAGAGCTTAGCGAAACGGGGCTTCAAATCGCGCGGATTGCTATTTCCGGGGATGAAAACGCAATCGCTCGCGCACGCGCAAAAATAGACGCTTTAAAAGATGAGCGTCTTATTTTAATGCAAAAAAGTTTCCGAGGGAAAAAGGATTTTGCCGCGCCGAAATATAATTGCAAAAAATGCGGGGATACGGGCTATATCGGCGTCCCTGCGATTGCGTGCGTTTGCCTTAAACAGCGGCTTATTAACGAATATTATTCGCTTTCGAATTTGCGCGAAGTGTTGCGCGACGAAAATTTCGGTACGTTTGATATGCGGCTTTTCAGCGAAAAAATCGTTGAAAAGGAGGGGCTTTCGCCTCGCATGAACATGGAAACGGTTTTTCGCGGTGCAAATAAATTTGTGCAGAATTTCGATAAAGAGTTCGGCAATTTGTTGCTTTACGGCGAAACCGGGCTTGGGAAAACCTTTATTTGCCATTGTATCGCGAAGGAAATTTTGGACAGGGGGCATACCGTGCTTTATTTGACCGTGCCGCGCTTGTGCAAAGTTATTGAAGATTCGAGGTTTAATCGCGATGCGCTTGACGCGCCGGATGAAATGCTTGATGCGGTTGATGACGTCGACCTGCTTGTTCTCGATGACCTCGGTACGGAAATTTCCACGATTATTACATCCGCCGCTCTTTTTGATATAATAAACCAGCGACTGCTTGCACGAAAACCTACCGTCATTTCGACGAACCTTACGACAAACGAACTCGCGTCACAATACTCCGACCGTATTGTTTCGCGATTTTTGGGAAATTATCAGATGGTGAAATTTTTTGGCGAGGATATTCGCGTGAAGAAAAAATACGGCAGCTTTGGAAGGAGCGTTTAGTGTGAACGAAAAACTGCGCATTTTAAAAATGATTGAGGACGGGAAAATTTCGGCGGCGGAAGCGGCGGAGATTTTGGCGTCGCTTGACGGCGGCGGCACGCCCCCTTCGACACCGGAGCCGTTTCGCGCGCATTCCGCAGAACCCCCGCGCCGCGACCGCGACGAACAGCAACGCGGCCGCTCGCTGTACGATTCAAGCTATAGCGATTTGGGCGAAAAATTCGAAAGTTTCGCGCGTGACGCCGCGCCTAAGGTGGAAAAATTCACAAAGGCCGTCGCGGAAAAAATCGTTGGCGCAACGGACAAGCTGTCGGAAACTTTTGCCCCCGAAGACGGTCACGACCCGCAACGCGCGCCTTCCGCCGAGTCGAAAAAAGCCTCCGCGAAAAGTTCGAAAAATGAAGTGGAAAAGCAAATCGAAATCCTTGTCACGCCCGATGTTTCGAACGAATTGAACATCTCTTGCCACAACGGCAACATTCACATTCGCGGCTACAACGGCGATAAAATCACTGCCCGCCTAACCTATCGCGCAAATAAAGCCGACGCGCCCATCGAAATAAAAAAGCTCGGCGGCAAATATTCGTTGCATTACGAGGCGGAGGATTTTCACTCGGTTTCGATTGACGCCTTCGTGCCGGAGCGCGCTTTTGGTGTAATAAAAATCGACGGAATGAATGGAAACCTTGACGCGTCAACGCTTTCGGCAAATGAAATCCGCTTCTCCAACGCAAACGGAAATTCGTCGATTTCTGAAATTTCCGCCGTAAAATTTTTCGCCGAAGCAAGCAACGGACGGCTCACTGTTTCAAAAATCGCGGCGGAAAGCGCGACAATCGAAAACATGAACGGCTCCACCGAAGCCGACGAAACCGACGTTGCAAACCTCAAGCTGTCAAATTACAACGCGCCGCTTTCAATTATAGTGTCAAAATTTTCGCGCCACGCCGACTACATTTGGAGCGTAGAAACCGGCAACGCAAAATTGGGCATAAACCTGCCCTCTTCGCACGATGTTGGCTATTACGTCAAGGCGCACGCGCCTATGGGTGAAATTCGCGTCGGTCTTGCAAATTTGAAATATGTAATAAACGAGCCTAGCGTGGTCGAGGCGCAAAGCGCGAACCTCGACCGCGCCGCGAAAAAAATAAAACTGACCGCCGAAACATCGAACGCGTCGCTTTTTATAAATTAGTCGGCTATATTACGGCATAATAATTGTCCAGCCGCCTGTTTCGTCGTATTCGGTGATTACGGGTATGGAGCGAATTAGTGAACCCTGTACAATCATGCGATAATCGTTATTCGTGCCTATGCAGGTTGATAGCGTTAGAATTTGTGTTGCGTCCGGCGGTGCGCCGTTGCGTTCCAAAAAGGCGGCAAACGAGCCTTCCGCGCTGAAATCAAGCCGGTACGCGGGGTCGTGAATATCGGTTTCCCTTGCGGAGAAAATTTCAAATTCGTTCATTGTGTCGTTTGACATGAATACGATTGTTGGGTTCGCCGCCATGTATTGCTCGTCGACAAAGCGGTGCAATGCGCCGAACATCAGCGGGTTGCGGGCTTCGTCTTGGGCTTGATGGCCGTAGATTATTATGTGCGGCGCGGACAGGTCGGTGTTTCGATAGTCCATAAAAATTGCGCCGATGATATTTTCTTCGCCGCGAAAAGTTGTTGTGAGATAGCGCACGTTATCGCTTCCGCGAACCACGGGGAAGTCAACAATCGTGCCGTCGATTCGCAACCAGCCTACATAGTGCGGGTTAGTCTCCTGCCAGTATACGTCAAAGGGGCTTAAATCCGGCAGGGATGCCAATTCCCTGCGGATTGCGCGCAAATCGCGCACATGGGGGATTACGATAATCGCAAGCACCACGGCGCAAATTGTTGTTGCAATAGCGGCGGCGAGGGTTATTCTTTGCCGCCGCTTTTGCGACGCTTCTTTATGGGCAGGGAAACTGCTTCCGGCTTCGAGAGAATGTGATGACTCCGACACATGTCCTCGGTGCCCATTGCGCGCTTGGCGCGCTTCTCTATTTCGGATTGATTTTTTAGACATATTGCACTCCTACAAAAATTATCAACCATTGCAACATTTGCCGAGGGGTAAAAAAACAATCAATTCCGATTAAACATCCCGACCAAGTAAGCCAGCCCCGCCGCGTGATTATCCGTAAGCATGTCGGCGGTGTAGCGGAATTTCCACCAGCCCTGTGCGAGACCGGGGCAGTTCATACGGTCAAGAGAACCGAGGTTCATTACGTCTTGAATTGGGAAAATTGCATACAGCGCGTTTGTTGACATTGCGAAGCGAATTAAATCCATCGCAACGTCGTTTCCGCAGACGCGAAGGGTGCGGCGCATGTAATCGCGCACGTCTTCGGGGGCCTCGGCGTACCAGCCGCGCGTTGTGTTATTGTCGTGCGTGCCGGAGTAAACGACGGTGCGGCAATCGCCGTAGTTATGCGGCATATGCGTGCTTTTGCCGGATGGGTCGAAGGCGAAATGCAACACGCGCATCCCCGGCAAATCAAGCCCCGTGCGGAGTTTGTCAACGGATTCGGTTATTTCGCCCAAATCTTCGGCGATAATCGGCAGGTTGCCGAGCTTCTTTTTTATTGCCGCGAAAAGGGCTTTTCCGGGGCCTTTTTGCCACTTGCCGTTCATTGCCGTTTCTTCGCTCGCAGGCACCGCCCAGTACGATTCGAATCCGCGAAAATGGTCAATTCGCGCGATATCAACCATTCCAAGCACCGCTTCGATGCGCGAAACCCACCATGCGTAATCCTCTTTTTTGTGCGCGTCCCAGTCGTACAACGGGTTGCCCCAAAGCTGGCCGGTTTCGGCAAAATAATCGGGCGGAACTCCCGCAACAGCCGTGGGTCTGCCGTTTTTATCGAGCAGATAAAGCTCGGGCGACGCCCAAACATCGGCGGAATCCCCCGCGACAAAAATCGGAATGTCACCGATAATTGAAACGCCTGCGTTGTTTGCATGTTTTTTAAGCGCGTCCCATTGGCGGAAAAATTCGTATTGCAAGAATTTACAAAAATCAATTGAATCAGCCAAGACCTTTTTCATTTCCGCAAGCGCGGTTTTATCGCGTTTTGCAAGGGGCGCGGGCCATTTATGCCACTCCACGCCGCCGAAATGCTCCTTCAGCGCGTAAAAAAGTGCGTAATCCTCAAGCCAAGCCTTGTGTTTTGTGCAAAATTTCGTGACCTTAGCCTTTTGCCCCGCCGTTGCATACGCTTTAAAATTCGTAAACGCCTTCTTGCACAGGCTCATTTTGTACTGAATCACTCCGCCAAAATCGACCACGCGCGGGTCAAACGCGGGGATATCCGACAAATCTGCTTGGGAAATCCAGCCTTCTTCGCGCAATAAGTCAGGGCTAATCAAATAAAAATTGCCCGCAAACGAAGAAAAACTTTGATAGGGCGAATCGCCGAAACCCGTGGGACCGAGCGGCAACACCTGCCAAAGTTTTTGATTCGCGCGCTGTAAAAAATTAACAAATTCATACGCGCCCGCGCCCAAATCGCCAATGCCGTAAGGCGACGGAAACGACGTGGGATGCGCGAGGATACCGCTTGCGCGTGAGTTTTGCTCAAGTCGCGGATTGTTTAGATTGTCAAACATGAAAATCCCTCCCGATTTATGATTACCGAAGTTTAGCATACCGGGAGGGTGCTGTCATTAATCAAAATAGAGTCGGCGAGTGTCACTCGCCGACTCTATTTAAAAATTTTTAAAAATTTTTAAAATTACATATCATCCAAACGTTCCGCAATTTTGGCATATTCCATTTCGTCCGACATTTCGCGTAGCCACAATACAAGTTCGCCGTCGGAATCGTAGTCGTAGTCGCAAAGAGAGGAAACAATTTCGTCGCAGGCGACCATGTCGCGGCGGGTGCAGGCATCACGAAGGTTTGCTAAAAGTTGCGCGTCGGGCTTGTCTCTGCGTGTTTTTTGTTTTGCGGCGTCAAGCTCCGCCAAAACGCCCGAAATTCCTTTCAAAAGGTCGCGAGCGTTTTTTAAAAACAGTTCGTTGTTTGCGGCGATAAAACTTGTGTTTTCGGTTTTTGCGGCGGCTTCGAGTGCCTCCGCCAGCGCGCCGGTTTTTTCGGCAAAAATGCCGTAACATGAGCCTTTTATTCCGTGCACGATGGTCATATACTGCGTCAAATCACTCCACGACTCCGCCTTGTCCAGCATCGCGGGGGTCGTTTGCGCAAAGGTTCGTATAACGTCGACGTACGCGGACTCGTCGCCGCCGAAACGCGCGACACCTTTGTCGATGTTCAGTCCAAAGACGCGGAAATTTAAAATGGAAATCGATTTTGTCCATTTTTTTATGACGGCATCAAGTGTGCCGATTTCGATTGGTTTGGGGATGTAGTCTTGAAAATCGTGTTTTAGAAACATTTCGTCGTTGCCGACGAGGGCGTTTGCGGTGAATGCGATAATCGGGATATTTTTCGCATAATCGGAGTCAAGCTCGCGAATACGTTGCAGGGTTTCGATTCCGTCCATATCCGGCATCATATGGTCCAAAAAAATAGCGTCGTATCGAACGTTTTCGTTTTGCATCGCGTCGAGTGCCTCAAAACCGCTTTCCACACAGTCCGTTTTAATCTCGTATCGCTTTAACAGCCCCTCGGCAAGCACAAGATTCGTCGGCACGTCATCAACAACCAGAATGCGAACGCCCGGGAGCTTTAGTTGAGACGAACCTTCTGTGCGACGCTGGCTTTTTTTGGGGTGCATGAAGTCCTTGAGATTGCTGATTACATTGTTGCTAATCGTTTCACCCGATGCGGTTTGTTGCCAAAACCACGCAGTAAATGTGCTTCCCTTGCCAACCTCGCCCGCGACCATTATGTCTCCGTCCATCATGCGCGCAAGTTTTCGCGAAATCGGAAGTCCAAGCCCCGTTCCCGAAGCCTTACGATTTGCGGTCATATTTGTTTGCACATAGTCCTGAAAAATAATTTCCGAATCCTCGTCGGGTATGCCGACGCCTGTGTCCGCCACCGTCACCGTCACCCATGTCGCAATGCCGTCAATGCTGCAATCAATCGACAAATCAACAGAACCCGCCTGCGTGTATTTGAACGCGTTTGACAGCAAATTGTTAAAAATTTGCTTAACGCGCAAATCGTCTCCGACGAGTTTTGCGGGGAAATTCGGGCAAATTTTTAAATTAAACATAATAGGCTTTTCGCCGCGATGCAAAATGCTTTGGTTCAGAGCGTCGCTTATCAGGCTTGCGGTATCGTATTCGACGGGGATAATTTCAAGCATTCCCGATTCGATTTTTGAAATATCCAGGACGTCGCTGATTATATTTAACAGCGTCAGCCCCGCGTTTTTTATGTTCGTCAAATTCATATGAAGCTCGTCGCTTAAATCCTCGACGTCGAGCGACAGGTCGGAGAAGCCGATAATCGCACTAAGCGGCGTGCGCATTTCGTGCGACATTATTGCGACAAACGAGGATTTGGCCTTGTTTGCGATTTCGGCATCTTTGACGACACTCAAAAGTTCGCGACGTTGTCGCTGCAAAAGCAAATGATGCTCGACCCGCATTTTTAAAATATCTGCGGAAAACGGCTTGGTTATGTAATCGACGGCTCCCTCGCTCAAGGCTTTCGCCTCGCTCTTGGGATTATTCGCCGCCGTCAGAAAAATTACGGGGATGTTTTGGGTCTTTTTGTTCTCCTTGAGCATCTTGTTTATCGCGTAGCCGTCAAGCTCGGGCATAATCACATCGAGCAAAATTAAATCGGGCATAATAAGGTCGAGCATACTGAATAAACCTTCGCCCGAAGATTCAGTGTGTACGATATATTCGTCAGAAAGAATTTTTTTTGCAAGCTCTACAATAATTTTGGCGTCATCAATTACGAAAATTATCTCACGATTGGTCATTATTATGCTCGACCGTTTCAATTATTGAATTCAGACTTTGGCTCATAACCGAGATGGATATATGCGCCTTGTCGTAGTTTTCCGCGATGCTGTCGATAAGCTCGTTTACGGCGGTGATTGCCTTGAGGGATTGCGCGGAAATTTCGTCGGACTCGGACACAATTGTCTTGGATTTTGCCGCCAAAGCGCGCACTTCTTCCGCAACAACGGCGAAGGCTTTTCCGTGAATGCCCGCGCGCGCCGCTTCGATTGACGCATTAAGCGCGACGAGGTTTGTCGAGGTTGCGACAGACAAAATGTTCGTCGAAATCGATTTGAACTTTGTGAATCCATCGTTAAGCGTAATCATGCAGTCCGTAATTTGCGCCGATTTCGACTTGATGTTTTGGATGTCCTCCAAAAGAAGATTCGCGCTGTCCACGTTTGAAATCGCGATATCGAGGACGCCCTTGATTTCCTCGTTAAGCATTTGGATACAGTTCGCGGCGATATTGTCGCCGGCGACGATGCTGGCTGCCATTTCGTGACAGGTGTCGTGTCCGCACGCGCCGCAATCGAAGGTGCGCTGGCGATGCGTGGATTTGTTCATGGCCTTGTAGCCCTGTTCGATTTGCGACTCGGTCAGGGCGCGGGTTGCTATGTGTGCCGGGGAATACTGGCGCAAAAAGTCTTGCATTTTCAGAGTTTGGTCGTATGTTTCCAAAAGCCGCGCGTATGCGTCGCGGTCAACTTCGCGGGAAACGGATTTCCTGTGGTCATCCATAATGGCGTGGGTTTCGAAGCGACCGATGGTGTGTTCGACGGCGGTTCCGAGGTTACAGCCCTCGCCGCAGTTAAGCACGTCGAAAACAGTCGGCAACACGCTTTCGCGCTCCTCCGCGAAGGCGTCGATGGCTTCGTAAACGATGCCGTGACCTTCCGCTTGGTCTACGCGCAAATCTTTGCCGAACCAAAACTGCATGTTTTCTTTAAGCCCGCCCGGCATAGGGAACAAACGCCCAAAAGCCGCTTCCTCGTGGTCGAAACCGGCGGAGACATCGGGCAGTTCGATATTATGCTCGCGGATGTATTCGAAAAGCCGCTTAAATGTAACATTGTACTTGACCTGTTTTGTTGCCTCAAATTCGTTCGCCTTTGCGATACACGGCGAAATTACAGCTAAGCTGTCGTTTACTCGTTCGTATTTTTTCATGTAAATTGCCGTACAAAGAATCGGGCTATGTACGGGCGAAAGACGTTTTATAAGGCTGTGCTTATATTTCAAAATATAATCAACAATTGCGGGGCAGGGCTGGGTTATTATGGATTTCGGCTTGGCCTGCTCGATGTGGCGAATATGCGCCCAGGTGCAAATGTCCGCGCCGATTGAAACGTCGTAAATTTTGCGCGCGCCCAGTTGTTTCAGCCATGCCAAAAGCCTTCCGCCTTCGGGATTTACATAAAGTGCGGGCGCAACAAGAATCGAAATCGGCTCGCCCCGTTGTAAATCTTCAAAGAAACGCTCTGTGTCGTCGTCATAATCTCTTACGTCGTGGCGGCATGTGTCGAGGCAAAAGCCACATGCAATGCACTTTTCGTTGTTAATCGAAACGCGAATTTGCCCGTCTTCCGAGTAGACGTGGTTCGCCCCGTCGATAGGACAAACACGGATGCACCTGTTACAACCGACGCATTTCGAAACATCTTCCAAAATAAGTTTGCGCATAAGCACTCCCCGTCCATTATATAATGACAGCATATTACATTATTAGCCACAGGATGTAAACAACTTTTTGACAAAATTTGCATTTTTATAAGTATTTTGCAAAAAAGAGTCGGCGAGCGACACTCGCCGACTCTTTTTTTATTTGCATAATGGAAAAAAAAGCCGTATAATAATCCACAAATACGAGAGAGGGGTCAGGCACATGGATTTACTTAATGTCTTAATTGTTGACGACCAGCCGTCCACATGTAAGGAGGTCGCGACATTTTTAAAAGGTAAGTACAATGTTCACGCCTTTAAATCCGGCAAAGAGGCACTGGAATTTTTGGAAAGAAACAGTGTAGACTTGATTTTGCTGGACTATTACATGCCGGAAATGACGGGCTTCGAGGTTCTGCTTCAAATTCGCCAAAATCAAGCACTTGCAGATACCCCCGCCATATTTTTAACCTCCGAAATAAACGAGCGCATGGAACGCGAAATGCGTCAACGCGGTGCCTCCGACTATTTGACAAAGCCGATTGATTCCGCTAAGCTGTTTGCCTGCATAAAAAAGCATTTGGGCTAAACTTTATTTCCGACTCCTTCATTTCCGTCCGGTTCCTTCCCGGGCGGTTTTTTTTTATCCAAAATAATCGGCGCGGTAAAAAACGTTGCAATTGCTGTCATAAACGCCAACGCGGCCTGTGCGAGGTAGGTCATAAAATCAACTCCCGTACAAGCCAGTATATGTAAATTTTGTGAAATTATACAAATATCCTACAGCGTCATTTGCCCGCCGCTTTCACGAAAATTTTCCAACCCGAAGTGCGAATATGCCAAATTTGTTGCGGTGCGTCCGCGCGGAGTGCGCTGGATGAAGCCGAGCTGCAAAAGATAAGGCTCGGCGACGTCTTCGAGGGTGCCGGGTTCTTCGTCGATGCTTGCGGCCAAGGTGTCCAGCCCGACGGGTCCGCCTCCGAATTTTTCGATTATTGCGCGAAGAATTTTTTTATCGACGGAGTCCAAACCGAGTTTGTCGATTTCCAGCTTGTCAAGCGAGGAAACGGCGACTTCTTCGGTGATAATTCCGTCGAATTTTACTTGCGCAAAATCACGGACGCGTTTTAAAAGCCGATTTACGATTCGCGGCGTTCCGCGTGCGCGACGAGCGATTTCTTCCGCACCGCACGGCTCGATTTCTACATTTAATACATTCGCCGAACGCGTGACGATTTTTTTCAAATCCGCCACGCCGTACGGCTCAAGATGATGCACAACGCCAAAACGGTCGCGAAGCGGCGCGGTCAACAGACCGATGCGTGTTGTCGCGCCGATTAGAGTGAACCGCGGCAGTTCGAGACGAATGCTTCGTGCGCCCGGCCCCTTGCCGATTATAATATCAAACACAAAGTCCTCCATCGCGGAATACAGCATTTCTTCGACGGTGCGGGGCAAGCGGTGAATTTCGTCGATGAACAAAAAATCGCCCTCGTTCAGGTCGTTTAAAATCGCGGCAATATCGCCGGGCCGCTCGATTGCCGGGCCGGTCGTTATGCGAAGATTCGCGCCCATTGCCGATGCGATTATCGCCGAAAGCGTCGTCTTCCCCAAACCGGGCTGGCCGTAAAGCAGTACGTGGTCAAGCGTTTCGCCGCGACCGAGAGCGGCCTCGACGAAGACCTGCATATTTTCCTTGACCTTGTCCTGCCCGATGTAATCGTCAAAACGCGACGGGCGCAGTTTTTGCTCGATTTCTTCGTCGAATTCGGGGCTGTATGAGCGGACTTCTTCCATTACAATGCCCCCTGCCGTGCGAGCTTTTTAAGCGCGAGTTTTATAATTGCATCAGCCGCCATGCCGTCATCCGCGACTTCAAGCACGGCGGAAACAGCCTCCGCGCGCCCGTAACCCAGCGCGAGAAGCGCGTCGGTTGCGTCCTGCTTCGGGCTTGATTTTCCAATGGGGGCGGATGAAAATGTCGGCGCGTCTTCGTATGCACCGTCGGTTTTTATTTTATCGCGAAGTTCCAAAACAACGCGCTGTGCGGTTTTTTTGCCGACGCCGGGGGCTTTGCTCAGCGCGGCGGCATCCTCGGCGACAATCGCCAAAATAATTTGTTGCGGCGACATCGCGCCCAAAATCGCCGACGCAACCTTCGGCCCGATGCCCGAAACGGAAATAAGCAGCGTAAACAGGCGCAGTTCTTCCTGCGTCAAAAATCCATGCAAGGACTGCCCGTTATCGTTGGACTGAAAATACGTAAAAATTTGCACGTCCGCGCCTTTCGCCGGAAGCCGCGCAATTGTCGCGGGCGCGGCATTTACAAGATACCCCACGCCGCCGACGTCAACAACAACGGAATTTTCATAAACAAACGCAAGCGTCCCTTTTACATACGCAATCATTAACATGCTCCCTTCGAAAATTTGCTAATTCAAAAATTTGCAAATTACAATGTCAAAGATTCTCCATTTCTCGAACCCATTCTCGAATGGGTTTTTTATAGATTTTTGCATCCCCGCCGTGTTTAATCAAAGCATTCTTTGCTTCAACGACATCAATATTTTTAACATCGCGAGTTTCACAAAAATATTTTTCCAAAATTTCCTCGTTGTAGAAGATTTTCTTCAGCAAATCGGCGAAATTCAGGGTTTTTTCAATCGGAAGCGAATCCGCCATTCGCAGCTCAATGCGGTTTTGCAGGCGCACATCGGGGAATGCCATGGATGTAATATGCTCGATGTCGGCCGTGGTTAGTTTTTTTTGTGCGAAAATTTCGCTGTTTGGCTTGTTTGCGGTGTAAACGGGTTCATTTTCTTGTAAAATGAAAATTGGCGGTCGGTCGTAAATATATTTTGCGTAATCGAGAAATGTGAAGGTTTTGTCCGGTGATTTCGGAACAATGCCCGACCTTGCGGGGTCAACGTTGTTCCAAATATGTGTACGATGCATTTTGCCCGTTGTGTCGCACAAAAACGAGAAAATCGGCGTCAAAGCGCAGGCAACGCGGAATTTTTTTGAAAAATCCGCTTCGCTTTCGTAGTCGATTGAAATTTGCGTAGCGGCGGTTCCGCGCATCATTTGCAGACCATGTGTGCCGGTTTTTTTGAAATGCTCGTCCATTATTTCGTAGCGACGTTTGGGAATCAGCGGCAAACTTAGCGCATTTTCAAGCGTTCCCGCATACAAAAGTTCGCAGTTCATCTCATCCAACACAGGCGAAATTTTCGCAAAAAAATCATCATATGTATTTCTGATTTCGTCGAGGCATGATGACGGCCGAATGCTGATTTCAAGCTGGGCGGCGGGTTCTAAAGAGATGTCGGAATTTTTGCCTGTTATTCCGATAATTTGCCCGTCTGAAAGCACGGGAGTGCCGAAAATCGGCGCGAAACGGCGCAAAATTTCCGCCACGCCGTTTTGATAGGGCAGGGGCGTGCGAGTTTTTTTGTTTATCACAAAATGTTCCAGCTCAACGCCCAAAAGCCGCTCTTTTTTGCAACCGGATTGGAAAAATTCAACCAGTGCGGCTAAATTGCTGTCAGTCATTTCCAAACCTCCCGGCTGTCGCGACGAATTGTTCTGCCCATGCCTCCGCTTCGCGGATGTCTTCGAGGCATGTAATTTTTCCTACATTACATATGTCGAATGCGCGGAGAATTATTTCGGAGATATCGTAAAATCCGATTTTGCCGCGCAAAAATTCACCGACTGCCCACTCGTTCAGCCAGTTCATTACGGCGGGGAGGGTGCCGCCGATTTTTGCGGCGTGTTTTGCGAGGGTTAGGCAGGGGAAGTTTTTTTCGTTTGGCGGCTCGAAGGTTAGGTCGCCGCAGGTTAGGAAATCGATGCGTGGGAAATTGTTTTTCACGCGCCGCGCCGTGCGTTCGCTTTGTTCGCGGCCGCTGTTGGAAAGTGCGTACAAAATCGGCAGGCGCATGTCGGGCAGGCCCATTTGCGCCATAACGGAGCCGTCGTGAAATTGCACCATTGAGTGAATTATGCTTTGCGGATGCACCAAAATTTCGATTTTTTCGGGCGGCATCGCGAACAGGTGCATGGCTTCGATTAGCTCGAGGCCTTTGTTCATTAACGTCGCGCTGTCTGTCGTGATTTTCGCGCCCATTTCCCAGTTTGGGTGTTTTAGTGCGTCTTTTGCGGTTGCGGCGGCGATTTTTTCGCGTGGCCATGCGCGAAAGGGACCGCCGGATGCGGTTAAAATAATTTTCTCGACCGCCGCATAAGGTGTCGGAGGAGATGGGGACGGTTTCTCCGTCACGCAGGGTTCCGAGACGGAGGAATTGTCCCCGTGTTCCCCCGTCCCCGCGAGGCATTGCCATATCGCGGAATGTTCGCTGTCAATCGGCGTGATTCTTACGTTTTTTTCGCGGGCGAGATTCATCACGAGTTCGCCCGCGGTGACGAGGGTTTCCTTGTTCGCGAGGGCGATATTTTTACCCGCGTTTATCGCCGCCAAAGTCGGCGCGAGCCCTGCGCGGCCGACAAGCGCGTTTACGACGACGTCTGCGCCGCTTTCCGCTGCGCACGCGATTAAAGCGTCCTCGCCTTGAGCCGGCGTCCAGACGAATTCAGGGCGTTCCGGGCGAAATTCATCCGCAAGCCGTTTGAGAAGTTCGACATTGGAATAGCCGCTCATTGCCACGATTTTTGCGTCGGGCAAGCAGTTTCGCACAACATCAAGCGTCTGCAAACCGATTGAACCCGTCGCGCCGAGCAGGGCGATTTTCAGCCCGTTTGTCATTGCAAAACCCCCATAATCCCGACCATCACGTTCATCACCAAGTAAACCATCGGCGCGACGACAATTGTACTGTCGATTCTGTCCATCACGCCGCCGTGACCGGGGAAAACCGAGCCGAAATCCTTGATTTCGCAGTGCCGCTTAACGGCGGACGCCGCAAGGTCGCCGACAATCGAAAACAGCGCGCCGACAAAGGAAATAACCGCCGAAATAAGCACCATGTATTGCACGTTTTCGGGATAATCCGAAAAATGCGAAACCGCGAGTCCGTAAATCGCGCCGATTAAAGTCGCCGCGATAACGCCGCCGATAAGCCCTTCCACGGATTTTGACGGACTGGGTGACTCTTTCAGCTTATTTTTTCCAAAAAGCGAACCCACAAAATATGCAAACGAATCGCACCCGAAGGTTGCCGTAAAAATCAGCCAAACGTAGTAAAAGCCCAAATCATGCATCCGCACCAAGACGATAAATGAAAGCATGAACGGCACGTAAAGGAAGCCGTAAATCGTCGTGATGCACTCGCTTATGGGCAACTTTTTGAAAAATACAACAAGGCATGTTTGAATCGTTACAATAAAAACCGTTAGTGCAATCAGTAGCCAATACCACGATACATCTTCGATGTTTACAACGGCAAAAATCATGCCGAAATAAGCCGCCGTCGCGAGGTAGCCGATTATGTGAATGGCGCGGTCTTTTTTCGAAAACGCCAAATAAAGCTCTCGCAGGCCGACAAGAGATGTGATTGCGCAAATAACAATCAGCGGCAAACCGCCCAGCGCGTCGCCAAACCAAACAACAAGCATAACTACCGGAAAACCGATTGCCACGGTAATTGTGCGCTTTATGAATGGCGAAAGCGTCATACAGTCAAGATTTCCTTGTTCTTCACGTCAACTTTTTTGTCAAGCTCCGCCGTGTATTTATCCGTTAACGTTTGAATTTCCTTCTCGAGAATTTTTAAATCGTCCTCGGTGATGTCCGATTTTTTCTCGGCTTTTGTAAAGGCGTCCATTGCGTCGCGGCGGATATTTCGTATGGAAACCTTCGAATCTTCGCCTTTTTTCTTGACGTCTTTGGCGAGGGATTTACGGCGTTCCTCGGTAAGTTCGGGGAAAACGAGGCGTATAACCTTGCCGTCGTTTGTGGGATTTATGCCCAAATCCGACGATTGTATCGCCTTTTCGATTTCCTTCAGCATGTTCGGCTCCCACGGCGCGATTTGTAACAGCCGTGCTTCCGGCACGGAAACGTTGCCGACTTGGTTTAGCGGCGTTTCCGTTCCGTAATAGCTTACGGTAATTTTGTCCAAAACACGCGGATTCGCTCGCCCTACGCGGATTGTTGAAAAATCCTCATCAAGAACGGATAGGGTTTTTTTCATGCGCTCTTCGTAACTTTTAGTGTCCATTTTTATTCTCCTCTCAAAATTGTTTAGAACACTGGTTTTTAGCAGACATGCCAAAATTCATCCTTTGAGTTTTGGCTTATATATGTTCCGTTGAGACTTTTTGTGTTGGGGTGCGCGCAAGCGAGGGTGATGCTTTCGGGTGCGTTTAATTCGAAAACATAGGACGGAATGTTTGCGTCGCTTGAGATTTGAAGCGCGGTCATATCCGCGACATTTAGATTTTGCGCAATCGCCGTCCGGTAACTTAGCGTGCGGAATTTCCGCGCGGCGGGGTTTGTGCGCGGGTCGTCGTTGTAGGTGCCATCGGTGTTTTTTGCGTACAAAACACAGTTGGCATCAAGTTCGGCGGCACGAAGCGCGGCAATTGTGTCCGTCGAAAAAAAGGGATGGCCCGTTCCCGCGGCGTTTATCAGAACTGTGCCGGCCGCAAGCATCTCGAGCGCGGCGTCTTTTTCGTAAAGCGTCGTCAAATTTCCGACGGTAATCGGCGTTAAAACCTTTGCGTTTTGCCCTGCCCTGCGAAACGAATCGGCAAGATAAATCGCGTTCATTACCGTCGCAAGCATCCCGATTTGGTCGGCCCTGACACGGTCCATTTCCGGGCAAGCCTGCCGCCCTCGCCAATAATTTCCCCCGCCGACAACAAGCGAAACCTGCGTTCCCGCAGCAACCACGCGGATTATTTGGCCGATAATTGAGGCGATAACCGCGTCGTTATAGCCGGATTTTTCGCCGCCTCCGGTTTCGCCAATCGCCTCACCGCTTAATTTTATCACAACGCGCTTTAGCATAAACGCCCAACCCTTCGAGTATTCCTCCAAAAATTGTAACACAAATTTAATATGAAGCAACCGAAAAATTTCCGGAGGATTTTTTGAAAAGGGGATGCTTCGTTTTTTGTTTGCGTTTTTGTTTGCGTTTCTGCTTCCGTTTTTACTCCCGAGAGCGTTAAAAATCCCCGTTTCGGAGATTTTGGCAAAAACGAGTCGGCGAGTGTCACTCGCCGACTCATTTTTTTCGGCGCAGTTTTTTCCCCTGCACGGGACAGCTTTCCGTTAGCTTTCCGTCAAGCACCACCTCGAATCTAAAATGAGTTCGAGGTGGTTTTTTGTGATACAATAGCATCCCAACGAATGGCAAACGAATGGCAAAAAAATGGAGGCACAAAAAATGACCTACGGAGCGCAACTTTACACAATCCGAGAACACATGCAAACCCGCGAAGATTTTCGGCGAAGCATGAAACGCATCGCGGAAATCGGCTTTACCTGCGTACAAATGTCGGGCGTCTCCGCGGAAATTTCCGCCGAAGAAATCGCGGAAACATGCGGCGAGAACGGGCTTGAAATTATTATTACGCACACCCCGCCGGCGAAAATTTTGGAGCGAACCGCCGACGTAATCCGCGAGCATCGCCTGATGGGCGCGAAATACGTCGGTATCGGCATGATTCCGGGCGATTACAACAAGGATTTTGCCCGATTTTTGGCGGATTTTTCGCCTGCCGCACGCGAAATTAATGCGGCAGGGCTTCAATTTATGTACCACAATCACGAAATAGAATTCGAACGCGCGCACAGTGGGAACCGCGAGCATGTGTCGGCGGCGACTCGTTCCCTCGAAGCCGGACGCGCTTCTCCTTATCTCGTCATGGATTTCATCTTCGAAAACTTTCCCGAAATCGGCTTTACGCTTGATACTTACTGGGTTCAGGCGGGCGGCGCGGATTCGGCGGCATGGATTCGCAAACTCGCGGGGCGCGTTGACGTGCTTCATTTGAAAGATTTCGCGATTATTGACGGCAAAGCGCAGATGGCGGAGGTTTTCGAGGGCAACATGAACTGGGACGCGATTTTTGCCGCCGCGAAGGACTCGGGCGTGAAATACGGAATGATTGAGCAGGATGACTGTTACGGAAAGTGCCCGTTCGGGTGCTTGGAATTGTCGCTTAAAAATCTAAACAAATGGGGGAAATAAGATGGTAAAATTGGGAATTATCGGATGCGGCGTAATGGGAAAAAATCACGCGCTAAGCATTTTGGACGGCAAAGTATCGGGCGCGGAATGGGCCGCGGTTTGCGACACCGACCCCGCCGCACTCGCATGGGCGCGAGAAAAATCGCCCGGGATTAAAACATTTGCAACAACGGCGGAATTTTTCGCAAGTAAAACAGCGGACGCCGTAATAATCGCAACGCCGCACTATTCGCACCCAACAATCGCGCTCGAAGCGTTGGCAAGCAACACGCACGTTATGATTGAAAAACCCGCCGGAGTGTATACAAAAAACGTGCGCGAAATGAACGAAGCCGCCGCCGCGAAACCCGGCGTCGTTTTCGCAATCATGTACAACCAGCGCACGAATCCGATTTACAAAAAGATGCGCGAAATGGTAAACTCGGGCGAAATCGGCACGCTAAAGCGCACATCGTGGCTGATTACGGACTGGTACCGCTCGCAAGCCTATTACAACAGCGGCGGCTGGCGCGCGACATGGGCTGGCGAAGGCGGCGGCGTTTTAATCAACCAATGCGCGCATAATCTCGACCTGTGGCAGTGGATATGCGGGATGCCGAAGAAAATCACGGCGTTCGCACACGAGGGCAAATGGCACGACATTGAAGTAGAGGACGATGTGACGGCATATTTGGAATACGAAAACGGCGCGACCGGCGTTTTGGTTACAACAACCGCCGATTTTCCCGGAAACAATCGCTTTGAAGTTTTGGGCGATTTGGGCAAGCTGGTTTGCGAAAACAACGAACTGATTTTTTGCAAACTCTCCGTCTCCGAGCGCGAATTTAACCGCACAAACACCGATTTATTTGCCGCGCCGCCCTTTGAAAAAATCCAAGTCCCATGCCCCGGCGATTACCCCGAGCATCCCGGCGTATTAAGCGCGTTCGTGGCAAAAATTAACGGAACGGGCGAACTTTTTGCGCGCGGCGAAGAAGGCATAAACGGTCTCGAAATGACAAACGCGATGTATCTCTCGTCGTGGCTCGGAAAAACGATAGAGCTGCCCCTCGACGAAGATTTATTCCTGTCCGAACTCAAAAAGAGGCACAGATGAATACGAAAAGCCACTTGCTCGCGCTTTTGGAGAAAAATCGCGGGCAAAACATTTCGGGCGAATTTATCGCACGCGAAATCGGCGTAAGTCGCGCCGCCGTTTGGAAAGCCGTAAAGGAGCTTGAAAAAGACGGCTACAAAATCGCGGCGGCAACAAAAAAAGGCTATCGGCTTGAAGAAGACAATGACATTTTGTCCGCACAAGGAATCACCGCCCACCTGAATTTTAAAGCCCCCCCCGAGATATCAATCCACGCCGAAGCAGAATCAACAAACATTCTGGCCAAACAGGCCGCCGTTTCAGGCGCGGAGCATTTTACGATTATCCTCGCGGAGCGGCAAACCGCAGGCAAGGGTCGCCGCGGCAAAAGTTTTTTTTCGCCCCCGGGATGCGGAATTTACATGAGCTTTGTTTTGCGGCCGCCTATGATTTGGCTTGATGTGCCGACGCTTATTACGGTGTTTGCGGCGGTGGCGGTTTGCGAGGCAATCGAGACGGTTTGCGGGAAACATGCGAAAATAAAATGGGTAAACGATATTTTCTTAGGCGGCAAAAAAATTTGCGGCATATCAAATGAAGCGGGAACGGATTTTCAAAGCGGCGAAGTTTCGTGGATTGTCACGGGAATCGGCGTGAATTTTCGCGCGCCTGAAGGCGGTTTTCCCGAAGAAATCCGCCAAATCGCGGGCGCGGTCTACGACAACCCCGACGAAACCCCGCCCGTAACGCGCAACTGCCTCGCCGCCGAAATTATAAAAAACATGTCTCGCATAAGCGGCTCAAAAAGTTTTGATTTTTTGGAAAAATATCGCTCACTACAAATGCTGCTCGGCGAAAAAATCACCATCCACGGCACGGCGACACCCGAAATCACAACGGCCACCGCCCTCGACATCGACGCCTGCGGGCAACTCGTTGTGCAAACCGAAAGCGGCGAAATAATTTCGCTGTCATCGGGGGAAGTCAGCGTGCGCGGCCCATAAAAGCGCGCCAAGCGCGCGGTGGACACCGGGGACACATGTCGGAGGCGACGCGCTCCCTCGAAGCCGGGAGCAGTTTCCCGGTCCATAAAAAAGCGCGCCAAGCGCGCGGTGGACACCGAGGACACATGTCGGAGGCGACGCGCTCCCTCGAAGCCGGGAGCAGTTTCCCGGTCCATAAAAAAAGAGTCGGCGAGTGTCACTCGCCGACTCTTTTTTGTCACCGAGGAAACTGCTCCCGGCCCATAAAAAACTGTTGCGTCAGATGCGCAACATATGTTACAATTCAATTACGGGGGATTATTTTCCGTGAAAGGAAAAACTTGAAGGGAGATATTGAAATGAAAAAAAGCAAAATTGTACGAATGATTAGCGTGGCCATCGCGCTGGCGATGCTTTTGTCGCTTGTACCGGCTGTGTCCGCATTTGCGGACGATTATTATGTACGCCCGGCATCCGGGGTCGTTGACTTGGAGCCGCTGTACATTCCCGATGACGTCGATTTTTTCTACGTAATAGACTACGGCCTTGAATCGGTTATGTTTGGTCAAACCTTCTCCGTTTGGAGTCGCCCGCGCACGGACGCGCTTGGGCGGCCTTATTTAGTTGACGGCAAAGTGGTTCCCGACCCCGAGCTCGGCCCCTTGCACAATGTCACCCGTTCGCAAATTTCCTTTCTCTTCAACAGAAGAGCGGACAGACTTAACCCAAACAGAGGCAACTGGACCATGACCCTTTGGGGCGAAGCCGACATCAGCAGAAATATTCGCAGAGGCGGCTACTTGGGCGTCAGGAGAAGATTACCCAACGCAACGTATGAATTGATTGCCGTCATTCCGATAGACGCCCGCCCGAATCACAGATATATAAGAAACGCAAGGCGAGTTATCTATATGCCGAGCGTGCTGACAGACGGCGCGCATATCGAGCGTGAATGGCTTCAAAACCCGCTTAACCAACCGGATATGTGGACGGGAGGCCAAGATACCGCCCCCTCCACGCTTGAAATCCGAGTCGGCCTTGACAGAAGACGCCCCGGAAACAACAACATTATCGCGACGGAGCGCGTTGAGCCCGGCGAAAGGGTTTCGATTGCGCACGACTATATACCGAGAGGCACACGCGGTACTTTCAGAACAGCACCGAATGAAGCGGTTAATTTCGTGACGATTGGTGGCGTGGAAAGACATATACGGGACTGGATTGCTATGGGCGAAACCTATGCGCCGGATTACGGAGATTTACAGGAACTGTTGGACGCAGGCGGAAATTTCGGCTCGCAAACAGTAAGGTTCAGAATTCCCAACCAGCCGAACCCGCCCGCAATACCGAGAATGCTTGTAACCCCGGGCAGAAACGGCGCGCCTTTCTTCATCAGCAGAACAAACGCGCACATGAGGGTATTGGCGTATGAAGTTGAAGGCGGCGGTGACCCGCAACCCGCATGGAGGCAGATTACCCCGAATATGAGAGTCTCGGATTTTATTGACTTGTTTGAAGAGCAAGATTTGCCGATTTGCCCGGTTAATCCCACTAACTACTCTTTCGAAATTCGCTTTTTTAGAAACAATCGAGTCGTTTCCGCACCCGGATTCCTTTCTTGGAACAGAACCGATTTTGTTGCGGCAACCGGAGTAAGAGCTAATGTTGGCAGTGTCGTGAATGTAACAGGCGCGCAAAACAATAGCGTCACAACAAACGCAAACCCGCTGAACCGAAACGGCTTTAACGTGGCTGTCAGAACCGAAGGCGGCACCGTTCAACATGCAACAGGCGCAAGAGGAACGGCGGCCGCTAACGTGGCGTCGTGGTTCCGCCACGCAGACGGAGCATTCACCGACGCCGACGGATACAGCACATCTTTGCCGCCCGGATTAACAGCCTACTTGACATCCGTAAGAGGCGCGAACGCAACCATCAATATTCACGGCGTACCCGAAGTCGCGGCGAGCAACACGCCCGTATTGATTACCATCCCCGCCTCCGCAATCGAAGGCGGCCGGGCGGCAGTTCCGGTGTATAATCCGGAGGTTGACGGAGTACGCAGAGCAAGATTTAACATTGCCGCCGCCGCGGTTGCGACTTCGGAAATTGCCCCGCATGATATAACGAGTCCGGGTGCTGTGGATATTGATTTTTTGTATGATTAATCGTTGTTATTTCAACATTCTTTGAAAAAAACCACGCTATAAATTATAGCGTGGTTTTTTTGAAATCCCAACGCATTTATGCGGTTTGTAGGCATTTTATAAAAAAGCGCGCCAAGCGCGCATTGGGCACCGGGGACATAGCCGAGGAATTGTACGAATACTTCATCGAATATGCCAATGGCAAGTTCGCAAAGGTACAACACGGTGTTTTTGGCGCAGAGATGAGCGTGGAACTTGTAAATTCGGGACCCTTCACCGTGATTTTAGAGGACTGAACCGCAAAAAATACAGCGACCAAGGAGCGACAAAATGATAACAGAGTTTACCTTATCAACCCCGAAAGAAAATTTTTACAACATAACAAGCCAAGTGCGACAAGCGATTACCGCAAGCAACATAAAAGAAGGTATGGCCGTGATTTTTTGCCCACACACAACGGCGGGGATTACAATTAACGAGAACGCTGACCCCGATGTGGTTCACGATATGCTTCTCGGATTGGCGAAAGCCTACCCCGACCGTGCGGAGTTTCGCCACGGCGAGGGCAACAGCGTAGCGCATTTGAAAGCAACTGCCGTGGGTTCTTCCGTCACAATGATTGTAGCTGATGGCAAGCCCCTGTTAGGAACATGGCAATCGGTGTGGTTTTGCGAATTTGACCCGCCACGCAATAGAAAATTCTATGTGAACGTGGTGGGGGCGTGATGATTCAACTTGAAACAGAACGCCTAATTTTGCGCGATTACAAAGAAACCGATTTAGACGAAATGCACCGCCTTTGGTCTGATAAGGACACGATGTATTACTTGG
>WRGX01000208.1 GCA_009786975.1 Defluviitaleaceae bacterium | reverse complement strand
GTCCGTTTGGCTCGCGGGGTTCCGAGCCAAAGAGACTGTCCCCGTCGCTTCCGTCCCTGCCCCTTCCGATATCCCCCCAAAGCATCCCCATCAAAACACCCAAGCCCACAATAAAAATCAGCACCGCCAATAAAAATTTCTTCCGCTTTCGCAAAATCACCGCGTACTGCCCCAAAGGTGGTCGGGTTCGGGGCGGAAGTTTGTTACATATGTGACGCCGGGTGCGAAATCGCCGTCGAAAAGCTCCATTACGTGATAGTAAACCGTGCGCGTTCTTGGTTGGTCTTGTCGTTGCCAAAAATGTATCTCAACAAGCTGACGCTGTGTATTATTTGCGAAAAACCACGGCTGCCCCGCGACATGCCTTCTGCGAAGCGGCACAAATCGCGTGTTTGAGGGCATACGGTCGTAAATCATAAACGAACCGTGCGCGCCCGGAGGGAAATTCACGGTAAGGGCCACACGATATAAATCGCCGTCACGTGTGATTGTTCGCGAAATTTCAAGTTGGTCGCCGTCGGGGTCCCAGCCTGTTGAATCGTAGCCGTAAAAATCTATGTGGTAATTTGTTTCGCCGCTTGTCGGGACTATGTTTAGTTCTAAAAATTGCTCATGCGTAAGATGCAAATGAAGCCATTGGAAATCTTCAAGCCGCGCAGCGTGGGTTTCTCCGTTGTGGTAGTAGGTAAATTCCGAAACCGTGTCGCCTCGAGTGCGCACGCGCCGCACGAAATTTATCCGCTCGGGAACATCGCTTACAAATTGATTCACAACACCGCGGTTAACATGCGCCCATGCCGCCGACGGGTCAATTGCGGTGTTTATGAAAAATCGCAAAGTGGCCGTCAATTCCTGCTCCGAGGCGGTCGGGTTCGCGGGCACATGAACATCCCGCGTAAGAAGCTCTGCCGCCCCGGCGTCATCGCCGATTGCGACAAGCGCGGCGGCAAGGTGCAGCATAATTAACTCTGTGCTTGCGTTATCCGCCTCTTCGCGAATTTGCATCAAAACCGGCTCGCCGATGCCCGCCAGTGCCAAAAGCGCGACAGTGCGTTGCATTGGCGTTTCGCCGGCGGCAAGCTCATTTTGCACATATCGCCGAATCCTGTCGGGGTCAACAAATTCGGGGAAAGAAGCGGCAAACCTCGCTGTATAAGGAAAGTTTGCATCCTCGTAAGTCAGCTCGGGAATTCCGCCCGACGCCGCGTGAACCCTCGAACGCACGGCATAAACATCGACTTCGCCGCTAAAAAAATATTCCCGAAAAGCCGCGCCCGCAATATAATCCGTGCGGAACGAGCGCGAATTGGACGCGCCGTGCAAAATGCTTGTAAGCGGTCGAATGTTGGCGTTTGTTAAGGTCACGCGAACGGGAAACGGTCGCATGTTGGCGTCTTCCGGGATGAAACCGACCGGCGCGTCCGGCGAAATTACCATTGACGCGCGATTTTGCACAATAAGCCCGCTGCCCGGCGCAACGCTGAACGGCAGCTCAAGCGCGTCACGATACCCGCCCGATGTCGCAATCAACTGCATCGCATACTCGCCCGCGGGCAATTTTCCTGCGTTAAACATGGCGCGTCCCGTTGTTGTACTTTGCGAATCCGTAAAAATAATCTCGCCGTCGTCAAGCACATTAAATGTAAAATTCACTTCCGCGCCACCCGCGCCGAAAGCCCGCGCAAGCGCGGCAATATCATCGCCGACGATGTATTCGTTCGTCAAAAGCAAATCCGCATAAAAATCCAAATACGAAATAATATTTTCGCGCGCCTCGCCCGCGAAGCCGCCTTCGGTAAGCCCAAGCGCGGTTACGCGCCACGATGTAATTTGGTCGGGCAAGGTGAAGGTGAAAGTCGCGTTGCCGTTTGCGTCGGTTCGCACAATTTCAAAAATCGGATTATCCACAAAGGTATCGCGGAAATTTGTAGTAAGGCCGTCGTCTCCGCCATTTCCGCCTTCCGCGCCTTCGCCCGCGCCGCCGAAATTATGCTGACGGTGCGACGAGAACTGATAAACATTCATGTGCCAGTGCCATATCTGCGAACTGCGATAAAGCCGCTGTAAAAAATTCGGCACGTGCGCCATGCCCTGAAAGCTGGATTCATCTACAACGCTGATTAAAACCTGCGCTTGCCGTGAGGTTTGTATCGTAACCGTAACTTCGTCGCCGGGGCTGTAATTTTCTTGGTTAAACGAAATCTCAATTTCCAACTCGCGCTCGGAGTAATCAAAATTTAAATTCGCTGGATTGTTTATGGGAAAAACATATGTCCCGTCGAAGTACGCGCCGTATAAAAACGCGTTGGTGATGGCGGATTCGGTAAAGGTTATCGGTACGCCCTCGGGCGAACCCGTTTGCACGGAAATTACACCGTCGCGCACCAAAACGGCAATCATTCGGCCCTCTGTCATAGGGGTAGCTTCCTCGCCGTAAAAATAATACCACCAGCCCCAGTGGGGGTCGCCGCCTTCATTTACAGACACCATTGTCGTTTCGCCGAGTCCTAAATTTCTGCTTTCCACGGAAAAATGAAAATGCCTGATGGTCGATTCTTGCATATGATGCGCCCATCCGTGCCGCGCGGAAACAAGTGTTTCGCGACCTTGTGTGTCGTTGTAGCGAATTTCTATGCGATAACGTACAAGCGGGTCGGTGGAGACGGGCAAGCCGCCTACAACTGCGCGACCGTTTACCGTGCGCACCTCTAGGGTTCTGTAGGGCGAATCGGTTGTGTTGAAGTCGTAGGTTGTAATCATGCGGCGGTGTATATGGTCGTACTGTTGGTGGCGAATTGTTCGCGTTGTTACGTAGCGGGTTATTTCTATTTGGAAGTCGATATCAAGCGGCTCGCCGCGAAATGAATCGGGGTTTATTGTCGTCCATGCGCGGGCGTCTTGGTACGCTTCGTTGATTCGGTCTGTCAAAATTTCGTGTGTGTAAACCGTAATTGTGCTGCCGTCGAGTTCATGTTCAAGCATGATATCTCGCGGAACTACGATGTACGGCAGGGTTATGCTTTGGGAGATTTGCGCGTCACCCGCCACGGAAAACCAAAAACTGTTCCAAAAGGGACGCCAGTCGCTTGCCCACGGTCGCACCCCGTCGGTAATCAAGATGCTTTCCGTGGCAATGCCGTATTCGTTTGTTGTAATATTTGGGTCATCGCGACGTCTTGAGAGGTCGATGCCTTGGGCAGGGCGTCCCGCGAAGGTCGTAAGCGAAATTTCTGCGTGGGCGTAATCTCCAAAATTATACGCACGCCTGTCCAGCCCGCCCGTTATTACAAATTGCAGGTTCGCATAGTCCACAAAACTAATCCATGCCGACATCATGTGCTCGCCGTTTACGTCGACAATAATGTCCGTTGAGCCAAACATATTTTCAACGGGGATTCGCTTGGCAAAACTGTTATTCCCGTCAAGTTCAATCGGCATTTCGAGCATATTGCCGATGCGCAAAGTAAATACATCGTCGGGTTGGTGGGATTGACCGTAAAGCGGCTTGATTACGCCGAAAACATCGATGGTGTCGGTCGGGCGATATTGCGGGCGGTCGGTGTATATATATGAAAGAAATCGCTCGGAGGGGAGAAGCGTTCGCGTTCCGAAAGTCGGTTTTGTGTAGGCGAAGGGGAGATAGCCTGCGTGTTCAATCGTGATTTCCGCGCGGGGGTTTCCTTGCGGGGTTGAAATTATTGCGACGCCTTCGTCGTTTGTTACGCCCGTCGACGTGCCGTCGACAATTATTCTCGCGCCCTCGGCGGGTTCGCCGCTTGCGGCATCATGCACCCAAAAGACGGACTGTGTGTCCGTGGAAAGTGAATACACCGAAATCGGCGAAACCTGAATAAATTTATGCGCGACCAAATCCGCAGGCGGCGACGTTATTTCCAATACATAGTAACCAACGGGCAAGGTTTCGCCCAAAAATAAGAAGAAAAAGCTGTTATGTTCGCCTTGAAATTCCGTCAGTTCAATTTCGAACTCGCCGACATGTACGCCCGTTTCCGTTCCGTCGAAGTTGATAAAATTTTGATGCGTTTGCAAATCGTACACATTTATAACAAAATCCCGTTGCTGAAAATATCGGGAAATATTCATCGCAACAAAGACTTCGTTCCACGGCAAAAAGGTTTCGTACATGTTTCCGGAAACCGAAAAATCACGCGCCGCCGCCGTTCCCCACTGGGTTGTGAAGGCGAATGTGAGGTCTTCCTGCAAAATTTCGCCCGTTATGCTTTCAAGCCCGGCGCGAATTGTTACGTTGTGTTGTCTGCCGAATTGCAATTCGGTCGGCGCGAAAATGTACGTGTTATCTCTTTGCAAAAATTGCCCTTCTGCGTGCGGATAAATTAAAAAAGCCTCTTCGAAGGCGGCGAGTCCGCCTTCGAGGGGCTTGTTAAACGTAATTTCAATGCCCGCGTTTGTTGGGATTCCGTGTGTGTTTCGGGCGGGACTTGTTGCGGTTATGCGAAAGGCGTCGGCGGTTTGGAAGGCGTGTGACGCCGCCGCGTAGCCGGGAGGTTGGTACACGAGGTTTATGATTGCGTTGGGTTCGGGTGTTTGTGAAAAATTTAATAAAAATGCGTTGCCGGCTTGTTCTTCCAAGGTAAATTCAACGCCGCATCGCGAGGATAAATAGCTGCTTAAATGCTCTGTTGTCAGCCTTTGCGTTTCCGACGAAATTAAAAATCCCGAATCGACGGCAACGCCGAATTCGGTTGTGTCAAGCGCGGCGATATGGATTCTGCCCAAAGCGGTCGGCGCGATTGGAAAATCGGGCCATTCCTCGGGCGGCGCGTCAAGTTGCGGCGGAACGAAAGCGTTTTCCGTTGGCGCGCCGTTTTCGTATTCGACAAGCCCCGGAAAATCGCCGTTGCCGCCGCCGCCAAGCAGTCCGATAATTATCGCGACGGAAACAACCGCAAGCACCAATCCGCCCGCCACACTTGATACAATTATCAGTAATTTTCTATCGTTTTTCGAAAGATTCGCCAGTTTTGCCCGCATAACTACACGCCCCGCATTAAAAAGAATTTTTTGCATTGTATACGGTTTGTCAATATGACACAACTTATGTTTTTTAATATTTTCGCGGAACTTTGTTACAAACTATTAAGAAGTCAGCGGCGGAGGGATGCTTGTGTACATATTGTGTCGGGCGGTATGAATTCGACTGGGCATGAAAGCCTATTGCAAGCATTTTCGAAAAGGGATATGATGCCCTTTATAGGGGGGATTAGTTGTGAAAATAAAACATTCGAATTCGAAGCGGAAAAAATTGAGTCGGCGAGTGACACTCGCCGACTCGATTTTCAAAAGGTTACCGAAAAGGTCGCTATCTTTGCTTTTGGTGGCAATTTTTGCTGTATTTTACCCCATTTCAGCGGCTGCCATGGCTATTCTTCCGGAAAATTTACAGCCGCCTCCCGGTCGTGTCCCATTGACAAGCATGGCAGACAATATACAAACAGGCGGTTGGTTTGGCGGTATCGGCGGCACGGCTTCGGTTGCGGAAGGTGTACTCCGCGTCGTGGGCAACCCGGCTTATAATTGGCCTACCGGCGTGGATTTAAGCCATTTTTCGGCGCGACCGGGCGACACAATTCAAATTGCCGTTGCCGCGCCCCCTTATGGCGCAGCCGTCGGTCTTCAAGTTGCATATAATATCGGCGAGCTTTGGCCGGGTCCCGAAGTGTGGCGGACGGCATCCAACATGGTGCATTTATCCCCCGGCCAACAACACACATTTGAAATAACGGTAACAAGCAGTTTTCTTATAAATGAACGTTTTCGCGTATGGCGCGACGCGTCTGCGGGCAGGGATTTTTACATCACAGGCATTCTCCTTTCCCGCCCCGATAATTTACCCGCACCCCCGACTTTTTCACACGGCGCGGGCTTTTATGACGCCGAATTTAACCTTGTATTGCAATCCGAACCCGACACAGTAATCCGCTTCACAACCGACGGCAATATTCCAACCAACAATTCGCCGATTTTTAACAATCACATCAGAATCCATGCACCCGTCCCAACATTAGCAAACAGCCCGATGTCGGCAACGGCAATCACGGAAACTCCCAGCCATAACCATATCATACCAAGCATCTACTACAACGGCATGGTTATTCGCGCCCGCGCATTTAACGATTACGGCGTGGGTTCGGAAACCGTATCGCGTTCTTTTTTTGTAAACAGTGACCGCTCGGATTTCAGCGAAGTTCAAGTAATGTCAATAATCGTCGAGCCGCAATATTTTGCCGACCCAACTTTGGGCTTTTACCGCAACTGGCAAAGGCGCAACCAATACGACGATGGCGTACGAAGCATTGTGAACATGGAGATGTTCGCTCCCGGCGGAGGCCCCGTCGGCGGCGACCTTATGTTTTCGCAAAACGTTCAAGCATGGATAATGGGTCAATCCTCGCGCGAACGCGCAAAAAAGCCCATGCGCTTTAACTTCAACCAAGGCGACGGAGATATCCGAAACATGCCGAACTTCATTCCCGATACTTTTAGAAATTTCTACGACCCCACAACGCCTGTCGAAAACTTCCGCCACGTCAACGCCCGCGCAAGCGATTCCTATTTCACGGGCTTGCGCGATACCGTCGCTCATTTGATAAGCGAGCCGCTGCGTCCGATGATTCAAAACGCAACATACGGCGCGGTTTTCGTAAACGGTGAATTTTGGGGCATGTATTGCTTCCGAGCCCACAGAAATGCATATCTGGTAGGCGAAATGTTTGGCTTGCCCCGCAATGACATTGCAATGAACAGGGACTGGCAAGACCGCACCCACGCGACAGGAATTTATAACCTTCTCAGGCAACACGGCTATGAAGGTTTTCAGCAATATGTATGCATCGACGATTTGATTGACTACATTATAATTCAATACCATTTTGCAAACGGTGACGGCATTCGCAACAATTTCGAGTATTGGCGACTGGGAACACAACACGCTCCCACCGCAAACCCAATCGACACCCACGGCGGCGACGGAAGATGGCGGTTTATCGTCCAAGACCTTGACATTGCAATGGGGCGAACGGAAGGCAATCTAAATATGAGGCATGATGCCAATTGGCTGACGCAGATGACAGTCTACGGAGTTGTTACACCCGGCCAATGGTTCTCACCCGGCCCTATGAAAATCAGCTTTTTGAATGAGCTGTTTTCCAATCAACATTTTAGGGAAACATTTGCGGCGCGGTACTCAACCTATGCGGCAACGGTGTTTAATCCCGTCCTTGCAGGTGCAATCTTAGACGACATGGTCGAGGCGAGAGAGCCGTTTGCCGGTGCGGGAAAATATCGCTGGACGCCTTGGATTGACTCTCCGGAAATGGGCTTGTTGGTATGGCAGAATAACGTTAACGATGTACGCGACTTCCTGACCCTGCGCACGAGATATTCAATCAGGCATATCGCCGAGCATTTCGAAGTTCCCTATGAAACAACAAACATCACGTGGATAATTAACCCGAGCCAAGGATTTTTCGACATCGCCGGGGCGCATGTTCGTGCGGATTTATTTGAACGCCAAGGGCAACACGGATTTAGCGTCCATAATTTTACCGCAAGATATTTACGGGGATTACCGATTACGTTCACGGTCGTACCGGAACTCGGATATGAACTCGACCATTTTTTAATTAACGGCGTTCCTCATCGCCCAAGCGCAGATATGACGGTTACGATTACCCCGGGCGTCGAACCCATGACCGTTACAGCCGTGTTTGCAGAAAGCGAGATGCGCCCGATTATCATGGTCGGCGGAAGTGCGGCCGTTGCCGAGGCATCTGTCGGCGGGATTGTTCAAATAACCGCTGACGCACCTCCTGCGGGGCAACGCTTCTCGCACTGGTCGTCAACCCCCGATGTCATCTTCGCAAACCACACCGACCCGACAACAAGTTTCACCATGGTAGATTCCCCTGTTACCATCACCGCAAATTTCAGCTACATTGCAAATTTGCCGCCGCAGGTTCTTATTAATCATGTACACGGCGGCGGACCCGAGTCCTCCAATACGCTTTCCCACAGCTTTATCGAGCTTTATAACCAAACCGATGAAGATATTTATCTCGGCGATTGGTCTTTGCAGGTACAAAGTCCTCTCGACACCGGGGCAAACGGCACTCCTGCCGTTCCCGTGGAATGGGAAGTGCTTGCACTTACGGGATATACCATACCGTCGCGCCGTTCCTTGCTCATTGTAAGCACGCAGGGTGTTTGGACGGGAGCGGAGGATTTACGTCGTATTGTGCCGCAGGGAGATATCGAGTGGAATCAAGTTTTTAGCAATCGCGGCTTTGCCGTTGCGCTGGTTGATGGTCATGCCGGGTTGCCGATGTTCGGTGCGGCGGCGGATGCGCGAGTTATCGACATGGTTGGAATGAGAAACGACCCAAGCCATCCCCGCGATAATATTCCAAACTATTTTGTTGCACCAACGCGAAATTCCCGTTCCGAAGGCGCGCGCAGGATTAATTTTCAAAACACGCGCAATAACAGCGACGACTTTGTCGGCGTAAGGTACGGCGTCATTTCCGACGACGAATGGCAACAGGTTCGCCCGCGTAATCTTGCAGACGGCGAATGGTCTGTAGACGTCCCGCCTACAGGCTTGCCCGACATAGCGCGGTCTTTAGGGGCAATGTTCGCGCTGATGACTATTTCCGTGGTTTTGTGGGTTTTTTTGGTCAAGGACAGAAATCGGCGTGAAATTTATAGAAAATGAAGGGGCAGCGCGCATTGAGCAAAATAGAGTCGGCGAGTGACACTCGCCGACTCTATTTTCAAATCGAATTCTTTGAAGGAACGGTGAAAAATGTCTGCACATAAATTAGTGATTTCGGAAAAACCTTCCGTTGCAAAATCGCTTGGCGCGGTTCTTGGCGCGAGGTCGAAAAAAGACGGCTATTACGAGGGCAACGGCTACATTGTTTCATGGTGCATCGGGCATTTGCTTGGGCTTGCCCCGCCCGAGGCGTATGACGGAAAGTATGCCAAATGGCGTATCGCGGACTTGCCGATTTTGCCGGAAAAATATAAATATTTTCCGAACGATAAAACGAAAAAGCAGCTGAAAATCTTGAAGGAATTACTTAACCGCGCCGACGTAAGCGAAGTCGTAAACGCCTGCGACGCGGGGCGCGAGGGCGAATTGATTTTTCGCTTGGTTTACGAGCATTGCAAATGCAAAAAGCCGCTCAAACGCCTGTGGATTTCGTCGCTCGAAGAAAAAGCAATCGCCGACGGCTTCCGCAATCTTCGCGCGGGCAGCGATTACGACAATCTGCATCACGCGGCCGTGTGCCGCCAAAACGCGGATTGGGCGGTCGGCATGAATTTTTCCCGCCTGTTTTCCTGCTTGTACAACGGAAATTTATCCATCGGGCGCGTCCAAACGCCCACGCTCGCAATGATTGTCGAGCGCGAATTAAAAATAAAAAATTTCGTCAAAGAGCCGTTTTACATCGTTGAAATTTCCGGCGACGGGCTTATCGCATCGCGGGAAAAGCTGACCGACGCGGCACTCGCGGAACAAATTCGCGCAAAATGCGACGGACAAACCGCCACAATAAAATCAGTAAAACGCGAGAAAAAAACAAACGCGCCGCAAAAACTTTACGATTTAACAACGCTCCAACGCGAAGCAAACCGCCTTTTCGGCTACACCGCCGCCGCCACGTTGAAAGCCGCGCAAAACTTATACGAGCAAAAACTGATAACATATCCGCGCACAGACAGTCGCTTTATCACGGACGATATGGCGTCGGGGATTCCGTCATTGGTGCAAATGGCGGCAGAAATTCTGCCGTTTGAAGCAACAATCGCCGACGGATTGGACAAACGCATCCGCACAATCGTAAAAAACGCAGGCGTAACCGACCACCACGCAATTATCCCCACACCCACCGCAAACACAGCAAACATCGCATCTTTGCCCGCGACGGAGCGAAATATTTTGCTGATGGTATGTATGCGCCTCGTTTCGGCGACGGCGGAAAAGCACGTTTACGACGAAACCGTAATCACAGTCGAGTGTCAAGACGAAATTTTTACCGCGAAGGGCAAAACCATCATAAACGACGGCTGGAAAGGCATCGAACGCGCCTTTGCCGCGCAATTCAGAAAAAAGAAGCCCGACAAAGACGAAGAACCGCCCGCGCTCCCAAACATGACCGAGGGGCAACAATTCACCGCCGCGGCAACCACCCGCGAGGGCTTCACCTCGCCACCGCCGCATTTTACGGAAGACCTCTTATTAAAAGCCATGGAAACCGCAGGCAAAGACGACATGCCCGACGACGCCGAACGCAAAGGCATAGGCACCCCCGCAACCCGCGCGGATTGCATAGAAAAACTCATCCTCCGCGCATACATCCTGCGCGAAGGCAAAAAAATCTTGCCGACGGAAAAAGGCTTCGGCTTAATCGCCGTCTTGCCCGACGACGACCCAATAAAAAAGCCGCTCCTTACCGCCGAATGGGAATTTTCCCTAAAAAAAGTCGAAGGCGGCGAAATGGACTCGACGGCATTTATGCAGTCAATCCGCGAGTATGTAAGCAATGGCATCAAAAATAACAACATCGCCAAAGAAGGCGGCGAATCGTTAGCATCCTTCGGCAACAACAGTGGCGGCAAAAGCGGCAAAAGCAAAGGCGGCGGCGCAAAAGAAGTAACCGGCAAATGCCGATGGTGCGGCGAAAACGTACTCGAAAACCGCGTCGCGTTTTCCTGCGCAAACAACGATTGCTCCTTCGTAATATGGAAAGAAAACAAATACTACACGCCGCTGAAAAAGAAAACCTTAACCGCCGCAAACGCCAAAACTCTGCTGTCAGACGGAAAAATCTTCATGAAGGGCCTCCTCGCCAAAGACGGCAAAAAAACATACGACGCAACGCTCGTTCTCACCGACGGCACCGACGCAACCGGCAAACGCACGACCAAATTTGAACTGGATTTTACGAAAAAATAGCAGCAAAACAGCGCGCCAAGCGCGCATTGGACACCGGGGACACGTGTCGGCGGCGACGCATTCCCTCGAAGCCGGGAGCAGTTTCCCTAACCTCATCAATTTTTCAAATTCGCAAAAAGCCGGATTTTAATTTTGCAAAAAAAGAGTCGGCGAGTGTCACTCGCCGACTCTTTTTTTTATGGACGAGGTAACTGCTCACGGCTTCGAGAGAATGCGCCGCCGCCGACACATGCCCCCGGTGCCCACTGCGCGCTTGGCGCGTAGCCCTAAATTTTGCATCCACGCGCGTTCCGCGTCGGAAAGATACGGTGAGAGGGTTTCGCGCACGGTTTTATTGTAGGTTTCCAGCCATTCGCGTTCGGTTTCGTTTAAAAGTTCGGACAAAATTGCGCGGGTGTCGATTGGACAAATTGTAAGAATTTCGAATTCAAGGAAATCCAAAAAAGAATCCGGTTTAGGGGCAAAGCGTCGCTCCCTGCACATGTCATCGGGGTTCATTGCGCGCTTGGCGCGCACGCACAAAACGTTCTCTGTGCGAATTCCATACCGGCCGGCCTTGTAAAGTGCGGGTTCGTTTGTGAGAAGCATTCCCGGTTCGAGGGCAACCGCATTGTGGTGCGTGGAAATATTGTGCGGTCCTTCGTGTACGCTTAGGCAGAATCCGATGCCGTGCCCCGTGCCGTGGCTGTAATTTTGCCCGGTTTGCCAAAGTGGAAGCCGCGCCAAAATGTCGAGCTGTGTGCCGGTTGTTCCTTTTAAAAAGACAGCACGTGCGAGTGCGATGTGCCCCTTTAGTACGAGGGTGTAATCGCGGCGCATGTCGTCGGTTAGCGCGCCGAGCGGGATTGTGCGGGTTGTGTCGGTTGTGCCGTCGAGATATTGGCCGCCCGTGTCGAGGAGTAAAAACCCTTCCGGGCGAAGGGTCGCGCCCGTTTCGCCGCAGGTGTAATGCGCTTCGGCGGCGTTTGCGCCGTATGCGGAAACCGTGTCAAAGCTGTCACACAAATAGTCCGCCTGCTCCGCGCGAAATTTTTGCAAAACCCGCACGACGTCGCCTTCGGTGACAAGCGCGCCCGCTGCCACCTTGCCCGCCATCGCGTTTTCCAGCCAAAACAACGTCTTTGTCATCGCCACGCCTTCTTTAATGAAGGCATTTTTTATTTGCGCAAGCTCGTGGGGAGTTTTTACGGCTTTCAGGCGCGGAATTATTTCTTCGGAGGGCTTGAATTCGCCGCGAAATTCCGCTTCGATTGATTCGGAAAGCAGAACGCTTGTTGTGTGCGGATTGAAAAAAATTTTTTTCGAGGCGGAATTTTTTAAAGAATGGTTTTTCAAAAATTGCGACAACGCATCGTATTTGTGAATCTCATATTCCGGTAAATGCAATCCCTCGATTTTTTCTGCATCGATAAACAAACGCGCTTCGTTTTGCGTGATAAATACAAAGGCATAAACCACCGGAAGCCCCGCAATATCGCGACCGCGAAGGTTTAAAAGCCACGCGACGGAGTCAAGCGCGGTGACGAGATATGCCGCGATTTTTTTCTCCGACATCTGCCCTCGCACGTCGGCGAGCTTTTCCGCGCGGTTTTTTCCCGCGAAGCAAACCGCGTGTTCAAAGGCTTTTTCGCGGGGTAAAGGAGGGCGGTCCCGCCAAATCTGCCCTATTAAATCCTCGCCATGCGAAAAAATCGCTCCTTTTTCGCGCAATTTGTCCTTGAGAGTTTTGAATGACGTTGTGGTAATCGTGTGTCCGTCGAAGGCGACGCTCCCGTTTTGCGGAATTTTCTCCGCTAAAAAAGCCTGATAAGTCGGAACATCAGGCTCCTGCATTTTAAAAAGTTTGATTTCGCTCCCCGCGAGTTCGCGCTCGGCTTGAATAAAATATCGCCCGTCCGTCCATAGTCCCGCCTCGTTCGGCGTTACAACAACCAGCCCCGCCGACCCGCTAAAGCCGCTAATCCACTGCCGCGCGCGCCAAAAATCGGCGACATATTCGCTCGCGTGCGCGTCGCCGCTCGGGATTATATATGCGTCAAAGCCGCGCTCGGCCATAAGGCTGCGGAGATGAGCGAGCTTTTGTGCGCGAGAATCATCACATCCGGCAAGTGCGGACGCTCCCTGTCCGCACCCTTCGAGACGGACGCTCGGGTTATTTAATCGTTCCACGGTGTCACATCGCAGCCTTACGTTTTGTATTCGGCAAAGTCAAAATATTTTCGGCCTCGGGTGGGTCTTCCGCGTCGAAGCTCTTTATAAATTCATCGAGTTCCTGTTTCGTACGGGAAAGTTCGGATTGAACCGTTTTCATTTCCAACGAAAGTCGCACGTTTTCTTCCTGAAGTTTTGCCATTTCGCCAACAAGCTGTTTGTGCAATGTGTCAACCCGCTGATATTTTTCCAACGCCTTGTGGTAATCATCCGCGATATTTAGCGCGATAAGAAGCGTGCGAACATGGTCATCGATGGACGCCGTAACACTTTTGGATTTGATATCGTTGATTTTTTCGTCGGCATATCGCGCCAAACGCTGTAAATAATCGGGCTGTTCGTTGGATTTAAGCGTGATAATTTCGCCGCCGATTACGACATTAACTTTGTTATCCATTACATATTCTCCTTTTCTTGGGGAAAAATATTCTTGAAAGTAATGAAGTCCCGCATGAAAAATCGCCGATGGCGAGATATTGGTATAAGTGTGAAAAATCAGCAAGAGGAACGCGGGCGGCGAATTTTTAATGGCGATTTGTGCGCTCAGCGAATGGTGAAAGGGGTGTTTATATGAAAAATTTTTTGCTGTTGGCGTTCATATTTTTTTCATTTTCCGGACCGGAAACGGAGCTTCTTGCCGAAATAAACAAGGCACGCGCGGCGCACGGTGCGCCTGCTTTGGCGTTTAACCACGAAGCGGCTCGGCTTGCGAGGTATCGAACGGAAGAAATGGTCGTGCTCGATTTTTTCGGACACGAATCTCGGTTTTACGGCGAACCTGATGAAATGTTGCTAAAATTCGGCGTCCCATTCACAGCGGCAGGCGTAAATATCGCAAAAGGCCAAAAGTCCGCCGAGGAAGTCGTAAACGCGTGGCTTTCCTCACCCGCACACGCCGGAAATCTGCTCGATGAAAAATTCACATCGGCAGGAGTCGGATTTTTTCACGACGACGATATCCCTTATTGGACAATATTTTTAATATCCATGACATAATCGTCAACAAGCGGCATCGACGACGCGGTACGTCCTGTCTTTTTTATATGCGAAAGAAGCGACGCGAGTGACTCGTTGTGCATCGCAAGCCCGCGTTTTTCGCCTGTAAGATAGCCACTTTCACCCTCGATAACTTTGGCATAATCTTCTCGAGTGTAACGCCACGGGATAAAATTTTTGCCAAATTCGACATACAGCTTGTCCGCAAATTCAAGCCCCTTGTAGTTCATGCCCCCCGCAAAATATATTTTTACCGCATCAAACAGCTTCAACAAGCACAAAAATGCGGCATTATAACCGCACGTCGGGCAAATAATCGTACATTTCTCGCCCTCAAGCCTCGCTAAAACAGCGGAAAAAATCTGCGGCTCTTCGATAATAAAAACCTTCGAGCCATGTGCCGACGCGCGCGAAAACCTGCTGATATTTTCAAGCGTAAGCACATGCGCTTGATTCAGTTCGTTATAATATTCGCAAGTGAAATCTCCCAAAATCCCAAAAACGGTCACGTTGCTTAACACACCGTGGCTTAAAAGTCCGGCTCGATAGTGCAAAAGAACGCAGTTTTCCGCTGTTGTCGGAAAGGCCACGTCAAACTTGCTTGCCAATGCCTTTAAAAAGAGCGGCCCGTGCGTGCCGGAAAAGTCAAAAGAGTCGGGCGAGCCGGTATGTGTTTCGGAAAATTCCGCAAGGGGAATAAGTTTTTCGCGCGCACTGATATTGTTAAGTGCGTCGGCGGTTTGGCGAATTATGCGCATTGTGGATTTGGAGTCGTTCAGGTAGGATTCAGCGGCGGCGCGATATGTTCGGCGCGTGTGTGCGGAAACTTCTTTAAGCCACGACTCGGCGGGCGTGTTTTTGTATTTTGAAAGAAGCGTCACAACCTCCGACGCAAACGGGGTCGACTTTTTTAGATTGGGCAAAACCGCTTTTCGTACGGGTTTGCCAATATATTGCTCCAAGACATCGCCCAGCGAAACATCATCCGCCATAAAATTTTTGCACATTTGACGCTCAAAATCTGCAAGACCGATTCGAATCAACGCCTGATTGTAATAGTCGCGACCGAAAAATTTCGAAAGTGCTTCTTCTTCGTCCGTGCGCGGCTTTTCAAGGCGCACCGCCCCGAATGCACGCTCATATTGAACGTACATATCGAACATTGTACGCAAAACGCGCCCAAAGCCGGATGTGGTTTTAAAAAAATTTACGATTTGTTCAACTTGCGCGTCCATGCGCCTCAACTCCCAAAAACTATTTGTGTTCGTCCAGCGCAATCGCGAGCTGTGCAGGGCAGGATGTGCCGCGCATACCGCACTGTATTCCGCTTAGAAGCGGTATAATTTCGCTAACATCGCGCCCTTTAACGAGCTTGGCAATGCCCTGCAAATTGCCCTGACAACCGTTCGAAAATTTTACTTCATTTATAATGCCGCCTTTGACGTCAACATAAATTTCGTTGGAACAGACACCTTTTGTTTTATACGTCATGCTAAAACTCCTCGAATTGTTTTATCGTCCCCTTGATTACGTCAAGCGCGCTTGTCCAAAATGCCGCGTCCTCGACGTTTATCCCCAAGGTTTCGCAGCTTTCTTTGATGGGCATTTTGCCGGAAACTCGCAGGAATTCGTCGTATTTTTTGCCAAACCCGGCAGAGTCCTCTTCGTAAATTTTATACAGCCCGTTTGCCAAAAGATGACCGAACGCGTACGGGAAATTGTAAAAACTAAAGGCACCGCTGTAATAATGCGGCTTGATTGCCCACATATAGGGATGCAGGAGTTTTGGGTCGAGACCGTCGCCGTACGCCGCGCGCTGGGCTGAAATCATCAAATTGTTTAACTCGTTGACGGAAAGCGGATGGTCGTTTCGTGCCTCAAATACGCTTTTTTCAAACAAAAATCGCGAGTAAATGTCCAAAATTACCTGCGTTGCGTCTTGCAGACTGTTTTCGATTAATTGCAACTTCGCGTCGCCTTCGAGTGTTTTCAGCGCGGCGTTTGTCACAATCATTTCGCAAAAAGTCGAAGCTGTTTCCGCAAGCGGCATCGGATAATGCGTGTTCAAAACGCCCTCCTGCATGACTTGCATACTGTGGTATCCATGCCCGAGTTCGTGCGCGAGGGTGATAATATCGGATAAATTTCCGCCGAAATTCAGCAAAATTCTGAACTGTTTTATAGAATAAATATCGCCGCAAAACGCGCCGCTTACCTTGCCTTCGCGCGGGTAAACATCAATCCAGTCGCTGTCGAAAGCCTTTTTCGCAACGGCTTCCATTCCCGGGGAAAATTGAACAAAATTTCGCATGATAAAATCTTTCGCTTCGTCGTATGAATACTTTTTGTCACAGGATGCGCCGACCGGAGCGAATAAATCGTAGAAGGGCAGAGAAGTTTTGCCCAAATAACGCGCTTTTGTTTTCAAATAATCGCGGAAAATTTGCAGATTCGCCTCGATTGCCTCAAACATTGCGTCGAGAGTCTTTTGCGTCATATTGCTGTCGAAAAGGGTGCGTTCAAGCGGGTGATTGTACTTGCGCAGGCCGGAAAGCAGGTTTACTTCGCCCTTGATGCTGTTCATTGCGGCGGCGCAACTTTCCTCGATTTTCGGATAGGCTTCGAGCTCGGCTTCGTATGCGGCTTTGCGAACTTCGGCGTTCGCGTCGTAGGCGAAATTACGGCATTCGTTTATGCCGATTGTTTGCGTTTTGTTTGTTTTTGGGTCGGTATATTCGCATGTTAACATGGAAATGAGCTTGTCCTGCAAAAGTCCCCACGCGCTTGAACCTGTGTTCGTCATTTGTGCCGCGAGGGTTTCTTCGTCTTCGCTCATCATGTGGCAAAATTCCTCCGCCATATGGCGCAATTGATACGAATAGTCCCCTACCCCATGTTCTTCCGAAAGCGCGGCAATGTCGCCGCCTTTTTCCGCCGTTTCCGCCAAAAATGCCGCCAAGCGCACTTTCATGCGGCTTGTTTCGGCGTCAATCGCGTCAAGCAAATAGATGAACTTTGTTGCGTCGGAATTTCCGGTGTCTGTTGCGTAAACATATTGTGCGAAAGAACTTAGTCTGTCGTTTTTTTCAGAGTATTCTTCCAAAATTTTAATTGCCGCCGCGGCGTCCGAAAACGAGGCAATTTCGTGTGCATTCAGCCTGTCAACGGTTTTGGGAATTTGCAAAAAATCCGCCTTAAATTCCGCGGAATCGAAGCCCGCGTAAATATCTTTCAAGCACCACTTTTCAGCCATTTTTTGGCACCTCCCGGGTATACTAAAAAGGAATGGGCTTTACCCATTCCTTATATTTTGTGCTAAAAAATCAGACGATATACGCCTGAAGAAGCGGCATCAAACGCTCTGCCGAGGCGGCGTCGTGGATTGTGAGTTTCAGCTCTTTTGCCAAATCAAGGCTGAAGATTCCCATAATGGACTTCGCATCGACGATGTATCGGTCACTGCCAAGGTCCATATCGCCTTCAAGCGGCGCGACGAGGTTTACGAAGCCTTTTACTTTTTCCACGGTGTCCAAGAGAACATACACTGTTTTCATGTTTACCTCCCTCAATTTGTAAATTCAGTTTATTTTAAAGCGTTGTGTGTCGCGCGTCAAGGGGAAACGAAAAAAAAGAGTCGGCGAGTGTCACTCGCCGACTCTTTTTTTTTGGTAAATGCTTCCGGCTTCGAGGGAATGTGTCGCCGCCGACACGTGTCCCCGGTGCCCAATGCGCGCTTGGCGCGCTCACCAAAACCCCGTTTGCCGCAAGGCTTCATACAGCACAATCCCCACCGACACCGACAAATTAAGCGAACGCTCGTCGCCCACCATCGGGATTCGAACAACGGGGAATTTATGTAAAATTTCCGACGGAAGACCAACCGTTTCGCTTCCGAAAATCAAATAATCATCCCTGCCATACTTTACGTCCGAATAATTTTCTCCGCCGGAGGTTTCCACAAGCCAAAACTTTCCGCGCGGGGATTTTTTTTCGATTTCCGCTTCAAATGCGGCAAAATTATCGTACTCGCTTACATTCAGTTTGTGCCAATAATCAAGCCCCGAGCGTCGCAGGGATTTTTCGTCCAAAAAAAACCCATACGGGCGAATTAAATGAAGCGCGCTGTTTGTCATCAGGCATGTGCGCCCGATTGCGCCTGTATTGTGCGGAATTTCGGGTTGGTGCAGGACAATGTTCATTGGCGCAGTTTACATAAAAATCGCGTTTTTCGCAAGAATATTAGGTGAGGTCGCTGCTCGGTATCATATTTTGGTCAGGGCAAAGAACGCCCTTCTTTGCGCCACCAATTCGCAAATCGGTGGCGCAATAACAAACGAGGTGAAAATTTTGCAAATGAAGATTTTTGTTGCGCTTCATGCGCTTGTGCTTTTGTTGAGTGTTGTTGCCAAAGAAACCTACGCGCCGCCGGTCGAGCCGCCGCTCGCGTCTGCATACACCGTTATGATTTATATGAACGGGTCGGATTTGGAAAGCGAATTTGGCGCGGCGACGGACGATTTGGTTGAAATGATTGATTCCGGACTTGATTCGCAAAATGCCAATGTGCTGATTTTGACAGGCGGTGCGCATCGCTGGCAAAGCGGCGCGATTCCCGAGACGGAATGCATTATTTGGCGGCTTGCCGATGGCTCGCTTTTTGAGCTTGAAAGCATGGGCATGGTGAACATGGGCGAGCCCGACACTTTGCGGGATTTTATACAATTTTGCCGCGACGAATTTCCTGCCGAAAAATACGGGCTAATCATGTGGGACCACGGCGGCGGCTCGATTGCGGGCTTTGGGCATGATGAAAATTTTTACGACGATGCACTCACGCTTGCGGATATGGAAAAGGCGTTTCGGGAGGCGGGATTAGGAGACGAACGGCTGGAGTTTTTGGGCTTCGACGCGTGTTTTATGGCGACTGTTGAGATGGCTGTTTTGGCGCGGGATTTTGCGCGCGTAATGATTGCGTCGGAGGATTTGGAGCCGGGCGAAGGCTGGGATTATCATTTTCTTGCGGCGTTGAACGAGGAAATTTGCGGCTTCGCGCTTGGCGAAATTATTGTTGACACATTTTTTGACTACTATGTACGGCGCGAACTTTACGACGAGGAAGTTTTGACGCTGTCTGTTGTTGATTTGGAAAAAGTCGCGGAAGTTATGGACGCGCTCGGGCGGATTGTTCCGCAGGAATTGACCGCGCAAAAATTTCGCACAATGGCGACCCGTCGCGCCGAAACGAAGACTTTTGGCGAATGCTCGCCGCGTGATAATTACGCCGATATGGTTGATATCGGCGACATGGCGCATCGACTCGCCGACCTTTTTCCGCGCGAGGCAAAGGCCGTGCATTACGCGCTGAAAAATTGCGTCACGTACAATCGGCACAACCTCGGCACCGAAGTTTACGGCCTTAGCGCGTTTTATATCTACGGCGGAAAATCGCAGGGAATCAGCTCGCTTCGAACGTATTCCGCTCTCGAAGCCGACGAGAATTACACGCGATTTTTGCACCAATTCTTCGAGGAACTTTTACAGACGCGCGAAAGCGAAAGCATCCACACGGAAGTCGTAATTTGGGCGGCGGCGGCGGCGAAGCCGCTTTTCACCGACGGCATATGTCGGGAGCCGCACGTTCCCTCGGGGCCGGAGGTATATCGCATGATGTCGCTGATTCAGCCTCCTTTTGATGATGCCTCGCTCTTGCCGAAAATGTGCGGCGAATACGTGGCCCTGTTTCCAATCGGCGAAACAAAAAATGCACGACGCTTTGCCGTTCCCGCCGAAGTAAACGGCCGAGAAGCGGAAATTATCGTGCATATCTCCGGGGACAGAAAATTGCATCCGGCTTCGAGGGAACGCGTCGCCTCCGACACGCATCCTCGGTGCCGCGTCCTCGGAATCCGCTACACCTCGCCCGGCACCTTTCAAAAAGGACACGCCCCGCTTGTTGCGGGCGATGTTTTGGCGTTTTGGCAGGTTGAGTACGACTTCGCCTCCGGTGTGGAAAGCTGGGTAAAAACCTCTGCGATAACCCTCGACGCCCCGCCTGAAATCACATGGCACGAGCCGCCGCCGCACTTTTTAAGCGGTTTCCGCCACACCGACCTTTGCCGCAATGTTTTCTACACCGCGCCCGCACGCAATGTTCGCATAAACTCCGACATTAATGCGGCGCATTCGTCCTCGCGGACGCCGGAAATCACTTCGCATTGGTGATTAAAGCGCGGCTCGCGCAGGATGTCTAAAATTGAGCCTGCGCAACCCGCTTTGGGGCTTTTCGCGCCGTAAATTACGACGGGAATTCGCGCTTGAACTATCGCGCCCGCGCACATCGGGCATGGTTCAAGCGTTACATACAGGCGGCAATTTTCAAGCCGCCAGTCGCCGAGAATGAGACACGCTTCGTTTATCGCCGTAATTTCCGCGTGGCACAACACGTTTTTTTTTGTCGCGCGCTCGTTCGAGCCGCGCCCGACTATCGCGCCGTTATGCTCAATTACGCAACCAATCGGCACTTCGCACTTCGCAAGCGCGCGGCGCGCTTCGGTCAGGGCTTCGAGCATAAATTTTTCATCCATCGGGGATTATTCCTTCAAATGAACATCGTGCGCGCCGCCTTCGATTATGCTTGAGGGCGAAACGCGTGTGAGTCTGGCATTTTTTTGGAAATCGGCGACGGTTAACGCGCCGCAGTTGCACATTGTTGCGCGAATTTTTGACAGTGTGATTGCCAAATTATCGCGCAATGCACCGGCATACGGAACGTATGCGTCAACGCCTTCTTCGAAGGGCAATGCCCCGCCCGATTCGTATCGTTGCCAGTTTCGTGCGCGTTCCGTGCCTTCTCCCCAGTATTCCTTCATATAACTGCCGCCGATGTTCACGCGCTTGGTCGGGCTTTCGTCGAAACGCGCAAAATAACGACCCTGCATACAAAAATCCGCGCCCATCGCCAGCGCGATTGTTATGTGATAATCGTGGACAATGCCGCCGTCGCTGCAAATCGGCACGTAAATTCCGGTTTCTTCAAACCATTCGTCTCTGGCCGCGGCGACTTCCATAAGCGCGGTGGCTTGCCCGCGTCCGATGCCCTTCGCCTCGCGCGTTATGCAAATCGCGCCGCCGCCGATGCCGACTTTTACAAAGTCCGCGCCGCTTTCGGCAAGGAAGCGAAAGCCCTCGCGACACACAACGTTGCCTGCTCCGATTTTCACATCGTCGCCATATTTTTCGCGCACAAAGCTCAAAACGCGCTGTTGCCATTCCGAAAAACCTTCGCTGGAATCGATACACAAAACATCCGCGCCCGCATCAACAAGCGCGGGAATTCGCTCGGCGTAATCGTGCGTATTTACGCCCGCGCCGACGAGGTATCGCTTGCTGTCGTCGAAAAGTGCGAGCTGATTTTCCTTGTGGCTGTCATAATCTTTGCGGAAAACGAAGGAGGAAAGCCGTCCCGCGTGGTCCGTTATCGGCAACACATTTAACTTGTTCTCCCAAATCACATCGTTGCACTGACTAAGCGTTGTCCCTTCCCACGCACAAATAAGGTTCTCAATCGGCGTCATAAATTCGCTGACCGGCGTTTCCGGCAACATTCGCGACACGCGATAATCACGGCTCGTAACAAGCCCGACAAATTTTCCCGCCGCCGTGCCGTCCTCGGTTACGGCAACCGTTGCGAATCCCGTTTCGTCCTTGAGCTGTAAAATATCGCTCAAGGTCGAATCCGGCCGCACATTAAGCGAACTTCTGACAAATCCCGCCTTATAACTCTTCGCCCGCCGCACCATCGCCGCCTGATTTTCAATCGATTGCGAAACGAATATAAAAGAAATTCCGCCTTCTCGCGCAAGCGCAATCGCCATCTTGTCATCAGATACCGATTGCATAATTGCCGAAACCAGCGGAACATTCAAACTCATTAGTGGATTTTCGCCGCGTCCGTACTTCACAAGCGGCACTTTTAGTGACACATTCGGCGAAACACACTCCGCCGACGAATACCCCGGAACCAGCAGATATTCATTAAACGTACGCGATTCGTGTTCATAAGTAATGGCCATGGAAATCGCCTCCCTTTATGGATTTTTGGTATTATACAGAAATTTTTGGGTTTGTACAATTTTTTTGGTTTCTTTGCCGGGTGTCGTTGCCGGGTGTGCTTTGGGCGGCAAAACAAACATTTCCCGTTGATTGAACGACTGCAATGTGCATGGCAAAAACGAGTCGGCGAGTGTCACTCGCCGACTCGTTTTTGCAAAATCAAAAAAAAACCCGCAAAAAGCCCCTTGCGCCGTTTTCTTCCAAATGATAGACTTGCCTAAAATTCCAATGAAAAACAGAGGTGTTCACTTTGTGGCTTCTTGAAAAAATTTTCGGAAATTACAGTGATAAGGAAATAAAGCGTTTAACCCCCGCGATTGACCGCATCGAGGGCCTCGAGCCGGAAATGCAACGCCTTACGGAAGGCGAAATACGGGGCAAAACCGATGTTTTTAAAAAAATGCTTGCCGACGGAAAGACCTTGGACGATATTTTGCCCGAGGCCTTTGCGGTGTTCCGCGAGGTCACGACGCGCCTTACGCAAAAGCGGCACTTCCCCGTGCAGCTCATGGGCGGCGCGGTTTTGCACCAAGGGCGGATTGCGGAGATGAAAACGGGTGAGGGTAAAACACAAACGGTTGCGCTTCCGCTGTATCTGAACGCGCTTTCGGGCAAGGGCGTGCATCTTGTTACGGTAAACGAGTATTTGGCGGCGTATCACGCCGAAATGATGGGCGTTATGTATGAATATTTGGGGCTTTCCGTCGGCTGTATCCTGAACTCGCTGCAAACGCCGGAACGCCGCGCCGCATACGCCTGCGATATAACTTATGCGACAAACAACGAGCTGGGCTTTGATTATCTGCGTGACAACATGGTTGTTTTCGAGCAGGACAAAGTGCAACGCGGACTGCACTACGCGATTATCGACGAGGTCGACTCAATTTTAATTGACGAAGCCCGTACACCGCTGATTATCAGCGGCCCCAGCGGCAAATCGACGCAACTTTACGCCGTCGCCGACCGCTTTGCGAAAAACATGAAAAAAGGCGCGATATTAAATGAAGAGGAAATGAAAAACCCGATGCTCCGCGCCGAGGCAGAAGAATCGGGCGATTTCATTGTTGACGAGAAGAAAAAAGCGGTCACGCTGACCCAAGAAGGCGTGAAAAAAGCGGAACGCTTCTTCGCCGTAGAAAATCTGTCCGACCCCGAAAACGTTGAAATTCAGCACTTTATCAATAACGCGCTAAAGGCAAACTACAATATGCATCGCGACGTTAACTACGTAAACAAAGAAGACGAGATTATCATCGTCGACGAATTTACCGGGCGTCTTATGCCGGGCCGCCGATATTCCGACGGTCTGCACCAAGCAATCGAGGCGAAGGAAAGCGTAAAAGTCCAACGCGAAAGCAAAACGCTCGCGACAATCACTTTTCAAAATTTCTTTAACAAATACACAAAAAAAGCCGGCGCGACGGGAACGGCGATAACCGAAGAAGGCGAATTTAGGGACATTTACGGCCTCGACGTTGTCGCGATTCCGACAAACGTGCCGATGATTCGCGACGACAGGGACGACGTAATTTTCCGCACCGAAGCCGCGAAATACAACGCAATCGCGAGCGATATCGCGGAATGCCACTCTAAAGGGCAGCCCGTTTTGGTCGGTACGGTTTCGATAGAAAAATCCGAGCTGGTTTCGGATGTTCTGAAAAAGCGCGGCATCCCCCACGAGGTTTTAAACGCGAAACACCATGAACGCGAGGCGGAAATCATCGCCCTTGCGGGGCAACTTGGGCACGTCACGATTGCAACAAATATGGCAGGTCGCGGAACGGACATTATGCTTGGCGAAGGCGTACGCGAAATCGGCGGCCTTAAAGTAATCGGCAGCGAGCGGCACGAATCCCGCCGCATAGACAACCAGCTTCGCGGGCGTTCCGGACGTCAAGGCGACCCCGGCGAATCACGCTTTTACCTCTCCGCCGAGGACGAGCTTCTGCGCCTTTTCGGCGGCGACCGAATGAAACGCATAATGGAAAGCGTCGGTATGAACGAAGACGACGTACTCGAGTACGGAATGCTGACGCGAGTAGTTGAAAACGCGCAGAAAAAGGTCGAGGCAAACAACTTCGGCATAAGAAAACATCTGCTTCAGTACGACCAAGTAATGAACGAACAGCGCGAAATAATTTACGGCGAGCGCAACAAAGTCATCGCAGGCGCGGATTTGCGCGAAAATATTTTAAACATGATACGAGGCGTAATCCACCGCGCCGTAGACGAATTCACCGCCGAGGGCGACATCCCCGAGGAGTGGCATTTAGACGATTTGAACAAAAACCTACTCCCGATTTTTCGCAAAGACGCAGTAACCCAAACCCCGGACGAACTGGGAACGAAGGACTCCCTAAAAGAAACCCTGACCGAAGCAGCCGGCAAAATTTACGAGCGCAAGGAAGCGGAAGTCACTCCCGAGAGAATGCGCGAAATCGAGCGTGTAATAATGATGAAAGCCATCGACCGCCGATGGATGGACCATATCGACGAAATGGACCAAATGCGCCAAGGCATTTCCCTGCGTTCCTACGCCCAGCGCGACCCGCTCGTCGAGTACAAATTCCTGAGTTTCGACATGTTCGAGGAAATGTCTAACAACATCCAGCTCGACACAATCCGCGGCCTCCTAAACGTAGCAATCGTAACGGAACAACAGCCCCAAATGGAAGCCACGGTAAACCTAAACGAAATTTCAACCAACAGCAGCGAAACCTCCAAAATAAAAAAGCCCACCCGCCGAACCGAAGCAAAAATCGGAAGAAACGACAATTGCCCCTGCGGAAGTGGGAAAAAATACAAAAAATGTTGCGCCCCGTAAAAATTTTTGAAAATTTTTGAAAATTCTTAAAAATTCAGTTGAAAATTCGATTGAAAATTCGCTCCCCGATTGTAAACTCAACCGCCCCGGAGGGAGGCAGTTGAGTTTACAATCGGGCGGGTTGAAAATTCGCTGAAAATTTTGGTGAAAATTTTGCAAAAATTCCCTTGACTAAGCCTCGTGCGTGGTTTATACTAACCTTCGGTTTTCAAGCCGACTTTCCCCGCATGAAAACATGCCCGGATAGCTCAGTTGGTAGAGCAGTGGACTGAAAATCCACGTGTCGTTGGTTCAA
>WRGX01000207.1 GCA_009786975.1 Defluviitaleaceae bacterium | reverse complement strand
TTTTGTTGGCACGGTAAATTGCTCCCGGCTTCGAGAGAACGTGTCGCCCACGACACATGCCCCCGGTGCTCACTGCGCGCTTGGCGCGCTTTTTTTGGCTTCACATTCCGCCGTAGTAGCGCAACAGCGCGTTCACAACACCCCATGCGTAATCGACTTGGCGGCGTTCGTTTATCATCCACGCGAAGTCCTGAATATTATTCGTAAAGCTCGCCTCAAGCAAAATCGCGGGCGACCAAACCGGGCGCACAACGAAAAAATTAGCGTTGTTCACTTGATTTGCGCGGTTTGTCAGGGGGTTTACATAGCGCATGGATTGTAAAAATGTGTCGGCGGCGGGGCGGCTGTTCGCGTTGCGATACCATACCGTAAAGCCGTGGATGGACGTTGCGTTTGTGGTTTCGGCGGTGGAGTTTGTGTGGAGGGAGATGAACATGTCGGGCTTTACGGCGCGGTTTGCGTGAACGCGGTCGACAAGCTCGTGCCGTGTGTTGTCGTCGCGAACGAACACGACGTCCGCGCCCAGCATTTCAAGCCGCTCGCCGATTAACTCCGCGTGACGCAAGACAATCATCGACTCCGACATTGCCGCGCCCATCGGTCCGACCGCGCCGGGGTCATCCCCGCCGTGACCCGCGTCAAGCACGAATGTGAAGCCCGCGAAGGGGTAATTGCCCGGAACAAGCGCGCGGCGTCGGCGCAAAACTAGGCGCAAGCGATTATTTTCCGCGTCGAATTCCGTGTAAAATCCCTCGAGGCTTTCGCCTTCTCGAAGAGTCATAAAATACGCGGGCGCGCCGTTGTGCGTGCCGTTGCGAATCTCGGAGAAAATCGTCTCATTTTCATTGAAAAAAATCGGCGGCAATGTTTGTTCTATTCCGGGCGCGACGATTAGCTCTCGCCCGTCGAATTCCATGTAAACTGCGGGTGCGAAGGGTGCGCTCCAAAAAATTACGTCGTCGAAGTAACCGTTTGCCGTGTCGGCGGGGACGTATCGTCCTTCGGATAAAAAGCCTGCCGGGCTTGCAGGAACCAACTCGCTGTCGCGAAACGTGCGCACGCCCGCGTTTTCAACCCATCCGCCCGACGCCAGCCGCGTCCAGCCGCCGCTAATCGCGCGAACGCGGTCGCGACGGCCGCGCTCAAGCATTTGGCTCGAGCCGCCCGTTGATGTCGCGCCGGGGAAGACCCATGCGTTTGCGGCAGAAATTTCCGCGAAAAATGGGGCTTCGTTGCCGAGCTGGCGGATTTGGCCCGAGGCGGTTGCCGTAAACGTTTGCCCCGCGAATGTCGCGGTGTAAACGGGGCGACCGATGTCGGTTATTGCGTCGTCGGGCGCGTCTATGTTTAGTGTAAAAGTGTTTGCGAAGCTCGCGGCGTACATTGTGCCGCCCGGGGTTGCGGTGATGCCGGAGTGCGACGTTTGGCGAAGCTCTACGGTTTGCCCCGCGATTTCCGCCGTTACGGTCGCGCCTGCGGGGGCGGTTGCGGAAAGGGTTATCACGTCGCCCGCGCGTCCCCATGTATCGGTGGAGGGGAAGGCGTTTTGCAAGCCCGCTTGCGCCATTGTTGCGGGCGGCTCGGCGGGCGCGGGCGGGTTATTTGTAAGGGTCCGCGTGACGGGGGCTTGCCCTTCTTGCGTGAATGTAAATGTATTTTCACCGCGGGAAAGCGGCAGAAAAATGCTGAAAAAGCCTTCGGGGGTGCGGTTTTCTATAATCTGTCCGTTTACAAAAATCGGGACATCCGGTACGCCCGCGCCGAAGAAATTAAAGCCTTCCGCGCCTCGAATCGCGGGGAAATTCGCGCGGGGTTGCACGACGGAAAGCGTGTTCATCAAAACGGCGGGCGCGTCATCGCGTGGCGTCGGCACCATCGCGGGGATATGCCCGGCGTAAAACACGCCGACGGCTTCGCCGACCGAACTGTTCATATGCCGCGCGCGGAAAAAAATGCTTCCCCGCACAACGTCGGAACGCGAGTTTCTCTCGAGCTGGCGCACAATTTCGCCGCTCCAATTCGCGCGTCCCTCATATTCGCGATAAACCGCGTGGCCGATATACAAATCCACGTCCGTCCCGCGAACAACGTCTTCCCACCAAGAAAGCACAACCTCATAGCACGCGATTTCAAAGCCCGCAAACCAGTAAATTTGCGGCGCGATATAATCCACCCAGCCCTCTGTAACCCAGCGGCGCGTGTCGGCATAAAGCGCGTGATAACTTTCCTGCCCGCGTGTCGCGCTGCCGAGAGGGTCGGTTGAGTCATTTTTCCAAATCGCGGTCGGGCTTATACCGAAACGCGCGCGCGGCCGCGTTTCGCGCACCGTCGTTTGCAGTCCGCGAATAAGGGCGTTAACGTTTTCGCGTCGCCAGTCATGCAAATCCATGCCCTCGGGGGCATAACGCGCAAAGGTTGCCGCGTCGGGGAAGTCGCGACCGGGGTAAAAATAATCATCCAAATGGATGCCGTCCAAATTATAATTACGCAAAAGTTCCGCCACCCCATCGAGAATTAACTGCCGCGCCGCCGGATTTCCGGGGTCAAAAAACAGCGACGTCCCATGCGCGATAACAAGATGCGGATTAAGCCGCGCGGGGTGATTTACATACAAATCGTTCGGGTCGGTAATATGCTGGTTCGGAAATGTCACACGATACGGATTAAGCCACGCGTGAACCTCAATGCCACGCGCGTGCGCCTGTTGAATCCAGTAACCAAGCGGGTCAAACCCATCTACCGGCGCAACACCCTGTTCGCCCGTAAGAAGTCGCGACCACGGAAAGATGTCGGAATTATAAAACGCATCGGCCGTCGGGCGCACCTGCAAAAAAATCGCATTAATGCCCTGCGCCGCCGCACGGTCCAAAATCGCGTCGGTTTCCGCCCTAAGCTCCGCGTTGGACAATCCCTGCCGCGTGGGCCAGTCCAAATTATACGCCGTAGTAACCCACAACCCCCGCATTTCCACGGACGCAGGCACATTTGGCGGGTACAAAACAAAAGCCTGCATCGGCATAAGCATCGCGATTAAAATCGTGATAATCAAGACCGCACAGGCTTTTTTAAATTTTCCGCTGTTAAATTTTATCATTCGACACAACCCCATTTTTTGAATTTTCGGGGATTATACCACATGTTTGGCGCAGGAACAACGCAATCGTCAAATACAACACCCTTCATTTGATATGTCCTCCGTAAAATTTGACAAAAAAAACGAGTCGGCGAGTGACACTCGCCGACTCGTTTTTTTTGTTTTACAAAATCGGTGTGGTTTCCATGGTTGTAAGCTCCATGAGAAATCAACGCGACGTCGCGGAGGTTTTTTATTTTCGCGGAAGGGAGTAAGCGCATGGCAAACATTTGCAATGCTGTTTAAAACGAAAGTGAACGTTCACCTCTTTGCTTTCGGATAACGTGATTTTTTCAATCATGCTAACGGCGAGGTCGCGGCTGATTTCCTTGACTTCCAAGAATTGTCGCACAAGTTCCTCGACTTCTTTTTTTCCAAAGCCGTTATCGTTTGCCGATTTCTCGGATTCATCGAAATCTGCCAGCTTATTTTGCATTTCGGCTTCTTCGGCTTTAAGCCGCTTGTAAATCCGTTGGTAGTCATCCTCCGCAATTAAATCGTCAAGCCTGTCGTCATAGGCGCGGTCAATTTTGGATTTAATCCCATCGAGGCCGGTTTTGAGGTTTGCCAAGCTGTTTTTTTGCCGCTTTCGTTGCTCGAACATGGCTTGAATAACTTCCGCAGTAATGCCGTCTATATCCAAAACAGAAATATAGCGGCGGCAAATTTCCTTTACCTTTTTCATAACGGCATCCGTAACCGTTTCCACTCGTATGCAATGGCAAGTACATACATTTTCCTTTGTAAATCGCTGATATGTGCGGCACACGAAGTACAGGGTTTCGCGGTCTCCCGCAAGTTTGCGCATAATTACACCCAGCTGATTCTCGCATTCGAAGCAGTATACCAATCCCTTTAGCAAATACTCATGTGTTCGTTGTCTAAGCCTGTCACGGCTTTTAATGAGCAGTCCCACTTTTTTGAATACGTCCTGTTCCACAAGGGCGTCATGCGTTCCTTCCACGATTAACCAATCTTCCTTAGGCAAACGGACACACTTTTTGGATTTATAACTTACCTTCTTCATGCGCCGCTGTACCATGTTGCCAATGTATACTTCGTGCCGGAGCATTGCCGAGATACGCTCTGTTGACCATAATCCCCTGTACGGGCTTACTCGTTCCTCTGACAGTTTAATTCGCTTGTAAGTTGCGGGGGTCGGTATTTTAGCCGCATTAAATATAGTGGCTATTTCTCGTACAGATTTCCCCTGCGCCGCAAGCTCGAACATATATCTCACGTTGTCTGCTACTTCCGGGTCAATCTCCAAGATATTTTTATTTTCCTTTGATTGAATGTAGCCGTAAGGAGCGCGCCAGCCGATAAACAAACCTTTTTCTTGCTTGGAGTGCTTAGTAGCTTTTATTTTTTTTGAGATGTCCTTCGCATAGAGGTCGTTCAAAATTGCCTTGAAGGGCGTAATGTCATTATTGCTGTTGTCCGCGCCTGTATCAATGCCATCAAGCAAGGAAATATAACGAACGCCCATTTCGGGAAAATACCGCTCAATATAATGCCCGGTGCTGATATAATCCCGTCCAAGCCTGGACATGTCCTTTGTAACAACGAGGTTCACCTTGCCCTCCTCAATGTCGGCTATCATGCTTTCAAATCCCGGTCTTTGGTAATTTCCTCCGGAGAATCCGTCGTCTATGTACTCCCCGACAACTCGCAGATTTTCTCGTCCGGCATACTCATTTAAGAGTGCCATCTGGTTTGCAATGCTTTCTGAGTTATCCAAGCCGGAATTGCCGTTCTTTTCCTCCTTTCTGTCTTCTTTTGAAAGTCTTGCGTATAACGCAACATTCCAGTTGTGTGGATTGTTTATTTTTGGATACATACTGCATCCTCCGAATCTTGCGACCCTCCGGGTTGTATGGGCGAGCAGTCCGCGATTTGAACTGCCGACCCCTTTTTTAATGCCTCACTTTGTATATACTGAACAACTGCTTCACGCAGGATTTTTTCTATGTGTTCGCCTTTTTGATTGTAGTGAACTTTAACCGAAACATCTGCATTTCTCGGCCTTCGGGCTGTTTTCATGGTATGACAAACCCCTGTCATTATTATGCTAAATAATGATTATGCCGGAGCTTCCGATTCCTTGCGTGTCCACCCGAATCGACCGAGTATTATGTGATGAGTTGAAAAAAATTTCGCGTTATTTTATACTAAATGCAACAAAAAATTTACAATAGAGGGTGATATTTATGTTGTGTGGAAATTGTGGAAAGAATTTGCGTGTGGGGTCTGTTTTTTGCGGAAAATGCGGAACACAAATACCGATAAAATGCAGAAAATGCGGAACTGTCAGAGAAGAAGACGATGATGTTTTCTGCATAAAGTGCGGTAAAAAACTTCCGGAATCACCGTTCGCGGACGAGGACACCGACTCAAGCCCTTCTAAGCCGGACCCGAAAACCGAGTCAAACTCTGCACCCGAACCGGCAAAAGCCGAGGAGCCCAAAGCAGAACATGAAGAAGAATCCCAGCCCGCAGAAAAGCCCGAGTCAGAAACAAAATCCGAGGGCGAATGGAAGCTGTCTTCCGGCAAGGATTTGCTTGAATTTTACGATACATTTTCATACAAAGTGGGCTTCGTAATCGATGAAGAAGAACCTGTTGAGGGTACGAGTTTTGTACTCAAGGCGAATCGTTCGATTTTGGTTCTTTGGGACGAAAAACGTAACGGTATCAAGCTCGAAGGTTTTTATAAAGAAGGCAAGCGAGTTTCGTTTTGGGCCAATATTCAAAAGAACGGCTCGAACGACCAGCAAAATTCAGTCGGCGGGGTTGATAAAGTCGTCCTGGAGCAGCTCGATTCCGTTTACTCCTACATCGAATATTACAATCCGAAACTTATTACCGCCATCGATAAAACGTACGAAAAATATTGTCGATGAAAGCGCGCCAAGCGCGCAGTGGGCACCGGGGACACATGTCGGTGGCGACACGTGCTCTCGAAGCCGGGAGAAGATTTCTAAAAAAAAAGACCGCAAAAGCGGTTTTTTTTATGGGAAAGGAAATTGCTCCCGGCTTCGAGGGAATGCGTCGCCGCCAACATATGCCCCCGGTGCCCAATGCGCGCTTGGCGCGCTTTTTTATTGGCCGGGAAATTGCTCCCGGATTCGAGGGAATGCGTCGCCGCCGACATGTGTCCCCGGTTCCCACCGCGCGCTTGGCGCGCTTTTTTTAATTTTGCAAAAAAGAGTCGGCGAGTGACACTCGCCGACTCTTTTTTTGCAAAACTGCTCCCGGCTTCGAGGGAATGTGCCGCTGCCGACATGTGTCCCCGGTGCCCACTGCGCGCTTGGCGCGCTTTATAAAAATCCGCCGTCTAGCGGAATCACTTGACCCGTTAAATAACTCGCGGCATCGGACGCCAAATAAACAGCCAAATCACCCGCTTCGGCGGGATTGCCAAAACGCCCCAGCGGAATTTCCTCCGCGAAGGCGATTTTTTCTTGGGTCGAAAGACGGTCGTTCATGCGGGTGTCGAACGCGCCGCAGGCTATGGCATTTATGCGGATTCCGCTCGGCGCAAGTTCGCGCGCCAATGCCTTTGTGAAGCCGTTCAACCCCGCTTTCGCGGCGGAATAAACCGCCTCGCAGGACGCGCCTGTTATGCCCCAAATCGAGGAAATATTTACAACGCAACCCGCCTTTGCGCGAACCATATTCGGGACGGCGCGGTGCGACGCGTTTATTGCGGAAAGCAGATTCGCGGCAAGGATTTTTTCGATTTCGGTCGGCGTCATTTCGGAAAAAAGCCCGAAATGCGCCGCACCCGCGTTGTTGATTAAAATTTCAACGGGGCCGAAGGCGGCTTCCGCTTGCGCGAAAAGGGATTCGCATTCGGCGTAATTTGAAACATCGGCGCGTATGCCGATTATTTTTTCCTCGCTCACTTCCGCAAATTCCGCCCGAAGCTCGGCAACCGCCGCTTCAAGTCGCTCAACATCCGCACGACAATTCAAAATAACACGGTCGCCTCGCTCCGCAAATTTTCTCGCAATCCCAAGCCCAATCCCTCGCGACGAGCCTGTAATTAACACCGTTTTCATTCTTTTCCGCCTTTCGCCGAGCGCGCAAATCGCCATCAAAAATTCGCCGCCCGCGTCCCTCTCGTTCATTTTTCACACTTCACACTTTTCGCCTTTCGAAAAATCGACGCACGTCAGCACATCCCCTCACGAAAGGCGATTTTTAAAATCATCGTAGCCGAATTGCCGCACAATTTGCACCTTTCCGCCCGCGTCGCGCTTCGCAATCGCGGGCAAATTCATGCCGTTGAAGGTATTATTTTTTACCATCGAATAAATCGCCATGTCTTCGAAAATTAATGTGTCGCCGACGCGAAGCGGCTTTTCAAATGAATACGCGCCGATAACGTCGCCGGCCAAGCAGGTCGGCCCGCCGAGCGTGTAAGTGTGCGATTTTTCGCCCGCCTCACCCGCGCCCGTTATTCGCGGACGATAGGGCATTTCAAGCACGTCGGGCATGTGGCACGCCGCCGACGCATCTAAAATCGCGATATCGCCGCCGTTTTGCACAATATCCAGGACCGTACAATGCAAAAATCCCGCATCAAGCGCGACCGCCTCTCCCGGCTCGAGGTAGACCGTCAAATGCGGGTATTTTTTTTTGAAATTTTTGATAAGCGAGACAAGGCGGTCAACGTCGTAATCTTTTCGCGTGATATGATGCCCGCCGCCGAAATTTATCCATGAAATTTTATCAAAAACGCTGCCGAATTTTTTTTCAACTTCGTCGAGCGTTGCTTCAAGCGCGTCGGAATTTTGCTGGCAAAGCGTGTGAAAATGCAGCCCGTTTAACGCGACGCCGCTCTGTATGTTTCGAAAAAATTCATCGAAACGGAATTTTTCAAGCGTAACCCCAAGGCGCGACCCGGGTGAACACGGGTCGTAAATGCCGCCGCCCTGCGTGGAAAACCCCGGATTCACGCGAATCCCAAAATTCACATCCGCCGGAAATCTGTTTCCGGCAAAGTCACATAAAGCCTCTTCGGGGGAGCGAGTCGCCTTCAAACATGCGTCCCCGTTTTCCATTGCGAGCTTGGCGCGCTCCCATTGCGAAAATGAATTAAAAATCACATGACTGCAAATTTCCAAAACCGCCTTAAATTCCGCGTCGGAATAAGCCGCCGAAAAAACTACATTCGCAGGAGGCTGTAATTGCCCGTCAAAATTTGTCGCCCGAGTTTTGCATTTTTTGAAAAATTCATGCGCAAGCCGCGCCTCATGCAACCCGCTCGACGCCGTACCGTCAAGATACCGCGCGATAAGCGGATAAACATCAAACATCGAAAAAGCCTTCTGCGCAAGCAAAATTCTGCAACCCGCCGCATCCGCAACTCCGCGCAAAACGTGCAAATTATCCTCAAGCAAACTTTGGTCAACAATGTAACACGGGCTTGGCAAATTTTTTTCACTCACGGGTATTTCCCCTTTTTCTGCTCCGCGTGGAGCGTTTTCGCATTTTTACCACGTTAGCATATGCAATGCAACAAAATTTGAACCGACCTGCAAATTTATGCTAAACTTGTCTAAAAATTTCTACACGATGCTTGGGGAGGCACAGTCGAATGTCTTTTGAAGGAAAACTATTCGAAAGAAAAATAAACGAAGAATGCGGCCTGTTCGGCATATGGGGCCACGCAGAATCATCACGTCTGACATATTACGGCTTGCACAGCCTGCAACATCGCGGCCAGGACGGCGCGGGAATAGTCGCAAAAATAGGTGACGAGCTTATACGTTCACGGGGAAAGGGACTTCTGACAGAGGCGTTGACCAAGGACATGCTTGCCGACATGAAAGGCACAACGTCAGCAATCGGACACGTATTGTACTCGACAAGGGAGACAAAAAGCAGTGCCGCAATCCAGCCGCTACTGTTCCATTTCGAAAAAAGCAGCTTGGCAATTTGCCACAACGGCGCGCTTGTAAACGCAACGAGTTTGCGCAGTAAGCTCGAGGAATACGGCAGTATTTTTCAAACCGTGTGCGTCTCGGAAATTTTGGCACATATAATCAAGCGTTCGCGCTTGGTTACATTTTTGGACAGCGTGAAACGCGCACTTTCGCAGGTACATGGCGGGTTCGCGTTTCTTTTGATGACGCAATCGGGGATGTACGCGGCGCGCGATTCTCGCGGGCTTCGGCCGCTTGTTATCGGCAAACTGGGCGATTCCTTCGTTGTGGCAAGCGAAACCTGCGCCCTCGATACCGTTGGCGCGAAATATGTACGCGACGTTGCGCCGGGCGAAATCGTTACGATAAACGATGACGGCCTAAAGTCCGATTTTTTCACAAGCGACCGCAGTTTGCATGTTTGCGGCATGGAGTACATTTATATCGCGCGTCCCGATTCGGATATCGAGGGCGTGAATGTTCACACTTCGCGCAAAAACGCGGGGCGAATTTTGGCGCGAGAGTCACCGACGGAGGCCGACGTTGTAATCGGCTCGCCGGACACAGGCATTTCCGCCGCAATCGGCTACGCGGAAGCCATGGGAATTCCGTACGAACTCGGCTTGATTCGCAACAGATACGTCGGGCGCACGTTTATTGCACCGGAGCAAAGTTTGCGCGAAATGGGTGTTAAAATGAAGCTGTCCGCCGTGCATTCCATTGTCGAGGGAAAATCCGTCGTACTTGTAGAGGATTCAATCGTTCGCGGCACAACGGTCCGTCACATAATCAAGCTGCTGCGCGACGCGGGCGCACGCGAGGTGCATATGAAAATCGCGTCGCCGCTGTACAAATATCCCTGTTATTACGGCATCGACACGCCCTCGCCGCGCGAGCTTATCGCGCACAAACGCTCGGCAAAAGCCATCACAAAAGAAATCGGCGCGGATTCGCTGGAGTTTATAAGCGAAGAAGGACTCGTCGAAGCCGTAGGGCGCGACCTGTGCCTCGCATGTTATAATGGCGATTACCCCACGCATTTGCAGGATTTTGCGGGGATTGAGGAGCGTTAAAAAGGGGGAAAGGATTTCGACATGGATAAACTTTTTATCGACGACATTATGCCAAATTCCGTCTTGGCACAGGATGTTTATGGAAATTCATATAATTTGGCGCATCCTTTGCTGAGAAAGGGAAGCGTCATAAGTGCCGATTATTTATACAAATTAAAAGAACGAGGCATAGATTTCCTGTATGTAAAACAAAAAATAATGGAAGCTGTCGGCGAACCCGGAACGAATCCACATGCGAAATTTAACATACCTTATCAAAAAGCAAAATCAACCGTGTCTCCGATTGTACGAAAAGATGCTGTAAAATCCTTGCGGAATTTGCATATAATATCGCAGGGAAGCGACCCGCAAGCCACCGCGAACGCCGTAAATCATCTGTGCGATGTATTAACAAGCGTCGTGGACGGGATGCACGCAAGCAAAACCGTGAACATACATCAAATACAAAGCGTGGATGAATTCATATATCATCACAGCTTGAGCGTAACGGTATTGTCGCTCGCAATCGGCCAAGGCTTGGGCCTTAGCAAAACCGAGCTTTTTAACATAGCGCAATGCGCATTGTTTCACGATGTCGGCAAGTATCTCGTTCCTCCGGAAATACTAAATAAAAAGGACTTGTTAAACGAAAAAGAGCTACGGGCGGTTAAGCGTCACTCCGCCGCCGGGTACGAATATATGAAAAAATCAAACATGCTTGCTGAAAAACATCAACGTTCGAGTTTGAAATGATACAGAAAAGAGCTGTTGCCGACCCTGTCCGGGCCGGCAACAGCTTTTTTATGGGCTAGGAAACTGCTCCCGGCTTCGAGAGAATGCGTCGCCGCCGACACGTGCCCCCGGTGCCCAATGCGCGCTTGGCGCGCTTTTTTATTTCATGGCTATAGGGAGATGGATGCTCCCTGGCTTGCTACATATTGTGTGACTTGACCCCCTTTTGGCGGTAAAACAACCGCGCGCGGATTCGCGCTGTATAGCGAAAATGTAGTAAATTCCCCGTGTCGGGGACTTTGAAAATTTTTGCAAAAATGAGTCGGCGAGTGACACTCGCCGACTCGTTTTGTACGGCGCATGAGGTTTCTTGCATTGCGCTGTTGTGTGGATTACAATTGCAATCGAGGGAGCTGATTTTTATGGCAGATGCATACAAACAGGCCGGCGTTGATATTCACGCGGGGTACGAAGCGGTTTCGCGGATTAAAAAGCATGTTGAGCGGACAAGGATTCCGGGGGTTATTGGCGGAATCGGCGGGTTTGGCGGGCTTTTTGAGCTGACGGATTTTAAGAATTATGACGAACCCGTGCTTGTTAGCGGGACGGACAGTGTCGGGACGAAGGTTATGCTTGCGTTTGCGCTGGACAGGCACGATACCGTGGGAATTGACGCAGTTGCGATGTGCGTAAATGACATTATTGTCGTTGGCGCGAAGCCGCTGTTTTTTTTGGATTACATCGGACACGGCAAGCAAAATCCCGCGAAAATGGAAGCGATTGTTGCGGGGGTTTGCGAGGGTTGTGTGCAATCGGGATGTGCGTTAATCGGCGGCGAAATGGCGGAAATGCCCGGCGTTTATAAGGACGACGAGTACGATATCGTCGGCGCGGCGGTCGGCATTGTCGAGAAAAAAAAGATGCTGACAGGCGACAATATCACGGCGGGGGACGCGCTTATCGGGCTTGCGTCGTCGGGCGTTCACTCCAACGGCTTTTCGCTGATTCGCAAAATTATCGCGGAAAAAGGACTGGATTTGCGCAAAACTTACGAAAATCACAAAAAGCCCCTCGGCGAAATTTTATTGACGCCTACGCGGATTTACTCAAAATCCGTGCTCGCGCTTTGCGAAAAGTTAAGCCCGAAAGGCATGTCGAATATCACGGGCGGCGGATTTATTGAAAATATACCGCGCATGTTCCCTGCGGGGCTTGGTGCGGAAGTGCGTGCAGGCTCGTGGGATGTGCCGCCGATTTTCACATTTTTGCAAAAGCACGGCGGAATAAGCGACGCGGAAATGTATAATATATTCAACATGGGCGTAGGGCTTGTTGTTGCGATTTCGGCAGACGAGGCGGAAAAAGCCGTGGAGCTTTTGCGGGCGAACGGCGAAAATGCGACGATTATCGGGCGTGTTGTTACGGGCGAAGGCGTATCGTTTGTATAGGCTGGCCTGTGCCGAAAGAAGGGATTTGTGATTATGGGAATGATAGGAAGCCATACGGTTCAAAAGCTATACTTGAAAGAGTGGTGCAAAAATGGAATGATGTGTGCCTTGCATGAACGAAAAAAGATTACTCCAAGAATAAATCCCGATAATTTGGCGAAAGAAAATGATTTTTATAAGCTGAATGAATTGACGGAGGAAGACGTACGCTTTATTAAGCAATTTGTCGCGGAACCTAATAATCTCGGATTGTCTGCGCTACACAATGCCGTACTGAAAATGTTTACAGAGGTTTTTGAATTGAAAAAAAAATTTGATACGTCTAACATTCTCACTACGAAATGTGAAAAAATGTTCGAAAAAATAATACAGGAGACAGGGGAGGATTTCCATACTCGTATTGAGCGAGTATTAGAAGGTTTTCGGTGTAAAATGCGTACCGGAAACTTATCTTTCTATTATGATGAAGAAGAGAGTGTGTCTTTTTTGCATTCTGTTATCGTTCAACTCTTTCGTACTTGGAGAGCGAAAAATGCTGTGGTTGAAAGTTTAGAATATTCACTGTTAGACGAAAACGGAGATCCTGCGCCCCCACAAGCTGAAGCCGCATTTAAAGAAAGAAGGGCAAAAACATATAACCTGCTTTCACATATGGCAGCAATAAATCTTTCCTACCTTATGCACTCTAAAGAAGTGAAATTGGCACTACTTGAGAACGATACTGTCATTCCGTTTATTACATCAGACCAACCTGTTGTCCCAATGAAAGACTTTAACTTGGAGCTTGAAGACAATGAGGGAAATTTCAGTCTTGAACTTTACTACCCATTGTCTCCCACTAAAGCAATGATTCTTTCGAGTGGAATTCATCCACTTTCTCAAACGAAACTTGAAGATAATGATATTGTAATGCTGAATGATATAATGGCGGCGTCCTCATTGAGACAGATTTATTCCAATAATGTAGACGTTTTAAAAAGGTATCAGAAAAAAAACATCGCTGTTTTTGCGTCGCACGGTGGGTCGGATTTGCAGGCGATAATCGACGGGTGTGTCGCAGGTGTAATTCCTGCGACCGTTTGCGTTGTAATTAGCAATAACAGCGGTTCGCGTGCGCTTGAACGTGCCGGGTCGGCGAATATTCCTGCGTTTCACGTAAGCGAAAAAAAATTTCCGAAAAATTACTCCGAAAAAATTTTTGAAATTTTGCAGTCGCATAAAGCAGACATCGTTTTCCTCGCGGGATTTCTTAAAAAAATGCCCGATAAAATTTTGCGCGAGTACGAGGGGCGAATTTTTAATATTCACCCCTCGCTTTTGCCCAAATTCGGCGGCAAGGGCATGTTCGGAATAAATGTACACACGGCGGTTCTTGCAGCAGGCGAAACCGAAACAGGCATCACAATCCACCGCGTCACCGCCGAATACGACGCGGGCGAAATTTTGGCGCAACGACGCATCCCGGTCTTGCCGGGCGATACTCCCGAAACCCTTGCGGCGCGGGTGCTGGAGCAGGAGCATATTTTTTTGGTGGAGTTTTTTGCGAATTTGTAAATGCCTGAAATATTCAGAATACAGGGCTACAAACTTTATTTTACAAGTGAGGTGCAATAATGCCCGACCATATCCATACAATTCCTGTCCTCGACGCGTTACGCGAGCCAAAAAACTGCGCTTTTTGCGTGATGCGCGAAAAACTCGAAGGCGACGCGATTCAGTTCATCCTCGGGCCGGCGTATATGGAGGACGATGTGCGCATGGATACGAATCGCATCGGCTTTTGCAAGCGGCATCTTGATGCTATGTATGCGGAGCAGAATCGGCTTGGCTTGGGCTTGATGTTGCACACTTATTTCCAGCAGCAGAATAAGGAAATTTCGGCTATTATAAAAGGAAGGCTTCCCGCACCGATTTTTGGTAAGGATAAAAGCGCGACGGTTACGCGACTTAAAAATCATATGCAGAAAACACACGACTCGTGTTATGTTTGCCGCAAAGTTGAAAATACTTTTGCGCGGTACATCGACACGTTTTTTTATATTTGGGGCAAGGGCGGGGACGACGCGCGGCTTATTTCGGGGCAAAAGGGGTACTGTGTGCCGCATTTTATTGCGTTGCTTGAGGCGGCGGAAAATTTGGGGCGCGGCAAGCGGGAGAAATTTTTGGATGAAATTTTGCCTGCACAACAGGCGCGTCTTGAGGAAATGGAAGGCGACCTCGAGTGGTTTACGCTGAAATTCGATTTTCGTAACGCCGATGCCCCGTGGAAAAATTCTAAGGATGCGTTGCCGCGTGCGCTTGCAATGCTTGGAGGATTTGGATGATTAGGGAAGAGTGGGCAAAATTCCGCGTGATGAATTTTGCGGAAAAACGATGGTATCTTTGGGAATATTACAAACTTCAAATGGGCGGCATTTTATTGGCGATTTTTATTTTGGGCAGCGTGGCGAACGCGATTTTAAACCCGCGCCCGGCGGAATATTTATATATTGCGTGGGATAATGTGCCGGCGTTTGATATCCAGCTTTACGAGCTTTCCGAGGGGCTTTCGGTTATCGTTGCCGACCCGGAGCGACAAGCCGTTTTTATTACGGACTACACCGTGCGCGGAAATCGGCAATTTGACGATAACATGCGAATGCGGTTTATTGCGATGCTTCAAATGGGCGCGATTGACGCTTTGATTACAAACGGAGAGGGCATTCAAGCCGCTTTCGATGTCGAGGACGGACGGGTTGTTATCGGAAATTTGGACAGAGTGCTTGAGTATACCGATATTGAAGTTAACGAGCGGTTTGTGTTTTATCGCGGGCAAGTCATGGCGGTTTCGCTTTACGGTTCGCCGATTTTGGAAAATTTCGGCATTGATTCAAGCGACGCGTATTTTTGTATAATCGTAAACTCGCGGCGTCCGCGCGAGGTTGCCGCAGCTTTGGAGGTGTTTCTTTATGGTTCTTAATCAGCCCTATGTTCCGCACAGGCGCGGGCTTTTTTTTATGCTGTTTTGGGTAAACTACTACTTCGTTTACATGACGGTGTTTTCGATTTTATTTGCCGGACCGCTTGGGACGGGCGTGGGGTTTTCGATTGTTTCGTCGTTGTGGTTCCAAATGTTTTTTCAAATAACGATACTTCTTTTGCCCCTTGCGATTTGGCTTGCGATTTTTCGCGAGAAAATCAACGAACATCTGCCGCACATGCGCCTGGGAAAGACAAATTTGCTATACATCGTTGGGCTCAGTATTTTTATACAGCCCCTGTTTATGGTGGTTGCCTTCGCGGTAAATCTTGTTTTTCCGAACGAAACAGGCGAGTTTGTAATGCAACAGGCAAACTATCCGTTGTGGGTGATGATTCTTGTTATTGCGGTAACGCCCGCAATCTGCGAGGAAGTTGTGTTTCGCGGATACATTCAATCCAGTTTTAGAAATAAAACTTTTTGGACAATGGCGTTAATGAACGGCTTGTTTTTTGGAATAATGCACTTTAACGCGCATCAGTTTTTTCACACGTTTCTCGCCGGAATATTTTGGGCGTACATGGTCTACGCCACGCGGAGTATTCGCGCCGGCGTAATTTCGCATTTTATAATGAACGCATCGCAGGTTTCGTTTATATGGTTTGCGATACGCCTACCGATTTGGCTGGAAAATTTATTGGACATGACGGACGAATACGAGCTTGGCATTGACTACATTTTGGACGCCGTGTATGACATCGACCCGGTCGACCCGGAGCTTCTTGCCGCGATGATTCCCGTTTTCATAATGTTCGGCCTAATCGCGACAGGCTCAACCATCGTCGCGATTTTACTGCTTCGCGGATTCGACGCGCATAATAAAAAACGCGTGGCGGAATACGAGGCGAAAATCGCGGCGGAATCGGCGGAAAGGGAAGACGCCGAAATAGAAATCAAAGAAGCCGAAATCACGCCGGAGCCGGAAATTACACCCGAATCCTCGCTCAAAGAAAAACGCAAAAACCTTGCAATCGACGTAACAATAATTTTGGCAATCGTTGCCGTGTATGTATTTATCGTTTTCGGCATACCATTGTTGTAGCAATTATTGCGCGCGCCAAGCGTGCATTGGGCACCGACGACACGTGTCGCAGGCGACGCATTCCCTTAAAGACGCGAGTCGTTTCCCGGCGTACAAAAAAAATTGATGATGTTAATGCCACCAACATCATCAATTGCGAAATGTTTTTTTTCCGGCCTCCGAAAAAGGAAGACCCGACCTCAGGGGGGGGATGAGGTCGGGCTTTGAGGGGGGATATTTAGTTGTTCCCTAAAAAAGTTTTAGGTCACGCTTATAATATTTGCCTGATTTAACAAAAATATACACATCGGATAAAAATTTTTTAAAAAATTTTTTTCTCGCGGTGTAATGTTTTGGTTTGGTGCATGGTTCTATAAGTGCAAATATGTCATTTCGTTTACAAAAAATTTACAAAACACAAATTTTCAATAGTTAATCCATGTATGGCTTAACCACTCGCGCGTATAATTCCAATGTTATCCTGCAAAATGTGGGAAATTTTATCAAAAAAGGAGGAGATTTATGAAGTACAAGTTTGCAAAGCGTGTTATCGCCTTGGCAATGAGCCTTGCGCTTTTGGGTTCACTCGTACCGATTACTGCCTCGGCAAGCACCTTGGCTTCGTGGCAAGATGTATACGATACGGGTCTGTTTGCGGTAAATTCCGCGTGGCAAGGCGAGCCGGTTTTAACCGCAACCGACGCAGGGCTTGTTGTTTCAAACCGCGCCCAAACAGGCAACGAAGGCGAACACCACGGCTTTGCGTTTAACCTTTCGGGCCTCCGAGCCGCGGGAAGCGGAGACAGCACCGTAATTGTCTTCACAGGCAACGTACAAGGCGAAGCGGACCGTATGTTTACGCAAGCCTTTGACGGCAATCGCGGCAGAGGCGACGACGACTGGCCAAGAGGCTACATCGACGACGACGGGAATTTTTCCGTTACCATAGGCCCGAACGAGTTGCACGGCGTTCCCACATGGGCGGCTTGGGCTGAAATGCCGTGGATAGGCGCGCATCCCAGAGGCGATTTGACCATTACGGAAATCACGCTCGATGGCGTAAGCATTCGCGAAATGGATTTACAAGAAGTCGGCATTGAAATAATCGACTTTGACTTCCCCGAAGGCGTTTTATATTCGCTTTTGCACGACCCGTTTATTCAGGGATTGTCGCAAGGCGACGTAACGGAATTTGCCGACGTTGCCACCTTTGCGGCACCGGGAACGGCATCGCGCATTGTAACCGCGAATCCCCACGGCGGAAACGCAATTCGCGTAACCGAGCGCGAAACCGACTACGCTTCGATTGACCTGTTATGGCGCACACTGCACCTTGAAGACGGCAGATACGCAATTGAAGTAATCGGAAACATCGAGCTTGAAGACGAGTTTGACCCGGCAGAATTTGTACTTGCGGGAACGGTTAATCCGTGGGGCTGGATTGGCGAAGCATCACTCGAATTTGTTACAGATTATTACACAGGTGAAACAATCGGCTCGGAAATTAACGTCGTAACCGGTGATTTTTCTATGATTCGGGAGTTTTCGGTTATAGGCGGCGAAATCGTTGACGACGAAAACGGCGCAATCGGCGGAAATATCAGGCTTTTCACCGCAGGATTTACAAATAATTTCACCATCCACCAAATCGCAATCGTTACCGCCGGTCAGGCACTTCCTCCCGCCGTTACAACAGGTCCGGGCGAAATCGCGTTAAGAATCGGCAGTACGGTGGCAATGGCGGAAGGCGCGCTGCTTACGCTTGAAGTCGCTCCGTATATCGAAAGAAATCCCGACAGAACCATGGTTCCCCTGCGTTTTGTCGCGGACGCCTTGGGTGCGGACAATCTCGATTGGGACGCCGCCACGCAAACCGTTTCGATTGATTTTGGCGGCGAAACAATAACGATTGTTGCGGGTCAGCCGTTGCCCGATGAAATGGGAATGGCGGTTATTCGCGACGGGCGTACCTTTGTTCCCGTGCGTTTTGTTGCCACTGAAATGGGCGCGAGTGTTACATGGGAAGCGTCTACGCAAATCGTCACGATTACTTTGGGCTGAAACCAAGTGTTCCACCGGAAGAACGGACCAACCGCGCTTCCGTAACATAAGCAAACGAAAGGAATGGCGAAATGAAGAAGTTTTTGATTTTGGGGCTTGCGCTGGTGTTTTCACTTGCATTCTTAGCGGCATGTAATCAAGGTGAAGAACCCGCGGCAAACGACCCGGATACGGGCGCAATCATCGACGTCACCACCCCCGAAGAAGATGCCGACGCTCCCGACGAAGCTCCGGAAGCCCCCGACACAAACGACAACGAGGAATCCACGACCGACAACAACAACGACGTTGAAGAAAACGAAGAAAACGAAGAACCCGACGACGAAGAAATCGAAGCCGAGGAGAGGGCACCCGTAGAAATTCCCGACCGTCCCGCCGACGTTGTCTACTCGCTGTCAACGGACGCGTATTTCCAAAACATTCCGGAAGGAACGCGCGGCTCGGGCGAAGATGTTCTGACAACGGAATTTCTTATGAACGCGGGCAATCCGTCATTCCGCGTGGTTGAAAACCCCGAAGGCAATGTCGCTTTGGGAATTACCTTCCGCGAAGAAAACTGGCATGGCGTCGATATTGTCACGCCCGCTCTCGGGCTTGACCCCGGTGCGAATTCGTATCAAATTACGATACGCGGCACTGTCGGCGAAACAGGCAATATTCTGATAAGCGGCGGCGATTCACCGTACGCAACGCTGTTTTCACAGCGCGTTCAAGAGGGCAACTTCGAAGCAACGTTTGTCGCAACCGACGAGGAAATCGGAAACACAGGCGACCGCGGACACATGCGCGTACACTCAAACAATTTGGGCGACATAACTCTTTATGAAATCGAAATTCGCCGCATCGCTCGCGTTGAACCCACACCGCCGCCCGTTGTCGATGGAAACGTTGTGTACTCCCTTGCGACGGATGCAGGATTCCAAAGCCTCCCGATGGGTGATTATGACACAATGGAAGCACTTTTGGGCGACACGCCGTATTTGCAAAATGCAGGCACCCCAAGAGGCACAATCGTCGAAAACCCACACGGCGGAAACGCCATTCGCGTCAATAATCGCCGCGAAGACTGGCACACCATCGACATTATGACCGGCAACATGAATCTTAATCTCGACGCAAACACCTACACAATTCGTGTAACCGGAAGCATTGTTGACGCGCCGGAAGGAAGCACCGTTGACATTATGGGTGCGGAAAGCCCGTGGGGTCGCTTTAACAGACCCACGGACGACAACGCAGGTGTCCCGATTTCCGGAACAACCACCTTTGAAGCAACGGCAATTTTAAGCACGGCGTCATTTGAAACAAACGTTGCCGCCGAGGAAAATCGCAACCGCGTAAGGTTTGCAATCAGCGGAACAGGCGGCGATATGCCGTACACAATCTACGAAATCGTTGTAACAAGAAACTAAAACCTAAAGGAGACGTTTAAAATGAAAAAATTATTGGCACTTGTACTTGTTTTGATGCTTGCGGCGTTCGCGTTTACCGCTTGCGCATGTGATGAAGAACCGACAACCCCGGTTACACCTCCGGCAATTGATGTTGAAGACCCTGTTGTTGAAGACCCGGTAGTTGAAGACCCGGTTGTCGAAGACCCCGTAGTTGAAGACCCTGTTGTTGAAGACCCCATTATCGACGAACCGGATAATAACAATAACAACGACGAACCCGACAACAATAACAACAACAATGACGAGCCCGACAATAACAACAACGACGAACCCGACAACAATAACAACAATAACGACGAGCCAGACAACAACAACAACAACAACAACGACGAACCCGACGAACCCGCCCCCGCAGCCGGCGGTTTCCCCGAAGGATTCGTTTATCACATGTTGCATGACCCCGTTATCCAAGGTGCCGCAGCAGGTTCCGCCCTTGACAGCTCGAGCGGACTTGCCGTGTCAAGCCACGAAGAAGGCAGCGGAACAACCGCGATAACCGTTCAAGAAGCCGGCGGTCAAAGATACCTGCGCATTTCCGGCAGAACGCACCAAAGCGACGGACTGGCTCTTTTGGACAGCGTTTTCGATTTCCAAGATACCGACGCTGTCACCGTTTACGGCAGATTCCCGCAAGGCGAGCTTGACTACGACGAAGGCGAATGGTTTGTTGCTATGCTTAACGTTGTTGGCGGATGGGACGAAATCGTTCAAATTGACAGATGGGGCATGATTACAGACGAAGAAATCGAAGCCGACAACTACGCTCTGTATGAATTCCGCCTAAGAAGAAACTTTGGCGCACCGCGTTTCAATTTGGAAGGAATGCGTGAAGCGGGCGGAGACGAAGCCGCAATTCGCGTGCAAACAAACCGCTCAAACAGCGACTTCGACCCGACCGACATTATTATCACAAACGTAACAATTGAACGCCCCTAGCGCGCACGCGCCAAGCGCGTACTGAACACCGGGGGCGCGTGTCGGGTTTGACACATGCTCTCGAAGCCGGATATAGCGTCCGGAATATAAATACGCACGCGCCAAGCGCGTACTGAGCACCGGGGGCGCGTGTCGGGTGTGACACATGCTCTCGAAGCCGGATATAGAGTCCGCAAAATAAATACGCCCTGTGCGCGCTTGCGTGCAGGGCGATTTTAAAAGGAGTTTTTCAGCATGAAAAAATTATTAATCGTCGCACTCATTTTGATTCTTGCATCTTTTGCATTTATTGCGTGTTCGGACAACGAGCCGTCCCCTCCCCCGGTTATTGTTGCTCCGGAACCGGAGCCGGAGCCGGTGGTCGAGGAAGAACCGGACCCGGAACCCACGGTTGACCCCGAGGAAGAATTTGAAGAAGAGCCGGAAGAAGAGCTCGAAGAAGAATATGACGGCATCGGAATTTTAATTGAACGCGGGCCGGTTGTCGGCGCAGTCGTTGTCATCGGCGAAGACCAGGATACTTGGCCCCACGCAACCGGCACCGAAGGAGGCATCCGCGCGTTTGAACCCGAGCCGGGCGTGACATATCGTATCTCCTTCGGCGTAACAAATTTCGGCACCGGAGGATGGCGCGTTCGCTGGACTCGCGACGTAAATCTTTTCGGCGAAAACACCGCGGGTGATGACGCAATCGTAAACGACTACCCGCTTTCCCCCGCCGAAGTCGCAACCGTCATCCCCGCTCATTTCAACCAAGACGTTTCACCCGACGGAGATTACACCCTCGTCATCGACATCACCCTCGACGGCGCACAGGGCTTTGACGAATTAATCGGAAACATCGGCCTGACCGGAACCGCCGGAAGCCACGATTTCAGCGTAAGATACGTCACCGTCGAACGCCTGGAAGGCGGCCCCGGCACTGATGTCGCCGAACTGCTTATCTCCACGCCCTAAGCCTTGCCCCAAAAAGCGCGCCAATTGCGCGCTTTTTTATTTTGCAAAAAAGAGTCGGCGAGTGTCACTCGCCGACTCTTTTTTTATGGACCGGGAAATTGCTCCCGGCTTCGAGGGAACGTGCCGATTCTGACATGTGTCCCCGGTGCCCAATGCGCGCTTGGCGCGCTTTTTTATGTGCCGGGAATATCGCAACATCATGATGGCTACGACGCACAAACCCCCGTTTCGTTGGCGAGAGGATTTTCTTTATGCTATACTAAAAAAAATGGAAATCCTAGGGGATGCTTTATGAAATTCGCGACATTTGTACACGAAGGAACAGAACGCGCCGGGGTCTGCATAAAAGGAAGCTATTTTTTGCTGCGAGATTTACTCGGCGAGGAAATGAGCTTGCTTGATTTTATACGCGCGCATGAAAACGCGCCGTTGCCGGAGTTTAATGAAACTATTTCGCATAAAAAAATCGCACCCGTTGAAACAGACTCTATCCTCGCGCCGATTCCCCTACCCCCGCGCAACGTAATTTGCCTCGGCAAAAACTACGAAGACCACGCAAAAGAGGTCAAAGAAACGATTCAGGCGACACAAAACGAAGCCCTAATCCCAACATCACCGATTTTTTTCACAAAATCGGCTTGCCCCGCGCCCGGCGACGGCGCGACAATCCCACTGCACGCGCATTTCACACAAAAAGTTGACTATGAAGCGGAGCTTGCGATTATAATCGGAAAAACAACGTATCGCGCAACCCGCAAAGACGCAAAAAGCGCGATTTTCGGATACACAATTTTAAATGACATAACCGCGCGTGACATTCAAACCCGCCACGCGCAGTGGTTTTTCGGCAAAAGTTTGGACGGATTTTGCCCGATGGGGCCGCATATCGTCACGCGTGATGAAATCGGTTTCCCGCCCGCGCTGAAAATTTCCTGCCGCGTAAACGGCGAACCTCGACAAAGCTCATGCACGTCGAATCTGATTTTCGACATCCCCGAAATTATCGCGACACTTTCGCAAGGCATAACCCTCCTCCCCGGCGATATTATCGCAACCGGCACGCCTGCGGGCATCGGTCACGCGATGAAACCGCCGCAATATTTGCAAAACGGCGACAAAGTTGAATGTGAAATTGAAAAAATCGGTATATTGACGAATCACTTTGCGGTATAATAACGTAGTGCGTGATTTGCGAAATGGATTACGAAAGGGCGTGCGCCATGTGTGAATTTGATTTCAGTACAGTTCAACCCGCTTGCGTCGGGGTAAACCTTTTTTTCTGGCTGCTCCTGCCGGTTGGGATAATCACGTTTTTCCTGATATCCAGGCGGCATTCAAAAAAGCAGGAAGAAGTCAAACAGCGTTTTCTCGAAAAAGAAGAAGCCGCAAACGCCGTGCGCAAAAAAGACATAGACCCCGAGCTTTATTTCACTCCCAACCTAAGCGCGCTCCCGCCGATTCCGCAAGGCGACCCGCACCAAGTCGAACGCTCCGCAAAGCGAACAATGATTCGCTTCCCGCGCCCGCTGACAAATTTGGAGCTGAAAATGCAATACGGCATGGCGCAAATGGACATTATCGCGCAATACGAAGAGAATTTTATCGAACATCTGAAATCGCTGACAAAATGGGGCTCGGAAATCGCGGAAAAAAGCCCGCATGACGCCGCGACGATTTTGCAAACCGTCGTAGAAATGGGCGGAGAATTCCGCGATGCATATAAAAACTTGGCGGATATCTGCGCGAACGACAGCGAAAAACTAAACGCCCTATACGCGCGCGCCGAAGAAAATCATTTCAGCGACCCGTCAATAAAGCGTCAAATTTTAGACTATATAAATGAAGCGCGCGCGAAGGGGTCTGCGCCATGAGTTATGCCGATGTAATTTTCAAAAAAAACTGCACCGACATCCTGCAAAACGGCATCTCCGACGAAAATCAACCCGTCCGTCCGCGCTGGTCCGACGGCACGCCGGCATACACGCGCCGCGCTTTCGCAATGATAAACAAATACGACCTCGCGGCGGAATTTCCCGCGCTGACTTTGCGCCGCCTGTCCTTCAAAAATTGCATCGACGAAATTTTATGGATTTGGCAAAAAAAATCCAATCGCGTAAGCGAGCTAAAATCGAAAATATGGGATGCATGGGCAGACGAAAGCGGCACAATCGGCAAAGCCTACGGCTATCAGCTCGGCATCAAGCACAAATACCCCGAAGGCGAGTTCGACCAAGTCAACCGCGTTCTTTTTGACCTAAAAAACAACCCGTCTTCCCGCCGAATAATCACAAACATGTACACCCACCAAGATTTGTACGAAATGAACCTATACCCCTGCGCCTACAGCCTAACCTTCAACGTCACAAACGGCCGCCTGAACGCAATCCTAAACCAACGTTCGCAGGACTTCCTCACCGCAAACAACTGGAACGTATGCCAATACTCCATACTTTTACATATGTTCGCAGCAGACGCCGGCTTAAAAATCGGCACCTTGGTCCACGTAATCGCCGACGCGCACATCTACGACAGGCATATTCATATCGTGAAAAACCTGCTGGCCCGCGAACCCCGCTCGGCTCCGGTTTTGCACATAAACCCGAATGTGCATGATTTTTACGACTTCACCCCCGATGATTTTTCGCTCGAAGGGTACAAACCGCATAAATTTGAGCATACGATTGAGGTGGCTGTGTGAATCTTTCCGTTGCGATTTCATCCAACCGGGGCATCGGCTGTAAAAACGAACTGCTTTTCCGCATTTCCGAGGATTTGCGGCATTTTCGCGCGCTTACGGAAGGAAAAATCGTTGTAATGGGGCATAATACGCTGAAATCTTTGCCAAACGGAAAGCCCCTTCCGCGCCGTACAAATATTGTTCTTTCGCGACAAATCGGCCTAAAAATCCCCGGCGCAATCGTTTGCAATTCGCTGGAGGCGTTGGATAAAATTTTGCATAATTATTCCCCGGAAAATATTTTTATCATCGGCGGCGAGGAAATTTATTCGCAGCTCCTAAATCGCTGCAACGTCGCATATATTACTAAAGTGGACGCCTGCCCTCCGGCGGACGCGTTTTTTCCAAACATCGAC
>WRGX01000206.1 GCA_009786975.1 Defluviitaleaceae bacterium | reverse complement strand
CGCCATTTTCATTGTCCTTTTTTATGGACAGTTTACACCTTTTTTTGATTATGTTCTATAATTTATTGGTCGGTGTATTTACAAAGGGCAACACTAGGAGGGGCTGACTCAGACCAACGGAAAATATGTCGCCGGGTGGTCGGCTTATTTCCTAAGAGGGACACTGGGTTGCGGCGTCGGAAGCGGTGGAAACAGACGAAAATTTGCCTCAAAAATCGTGCCATTCGCGTAGTGGCAACACACCCTAATTTTTCACAACAGCATCATTCCAGCGCGGCTTTAGCACTAAGCAACCGTTCGTTGTCGGGCGAGTTTCGCAAGCCGATATCGAGGGCATTACGCGCGTCATCGTCAAGACCGAGGTAGAACATGTTCAGCGAAACCAGCAGATATTTTTCCGCGCTGTTTATCGGGGACTGCAAAAGTCTTTCCACGGCGGAAAATGCAGCGGCATCGTCGCCTTTGATTAACAAAACTCGGACTTCGCGCTCGGTTTGCAGATAGGTTAAAACTTCCGAGTTCGGCTCGTTCTTTTCGCAAAATTCCGAAAAAACGAAAAAGCCGAGGCGAAGCGGGTTTGTGTCGTGCAAAATGGCGGCTTTCATTTCTTCGTGGGTTTTCGCGCGGTTTATAATGTGCGCGGTGACATGTTCGTTTTCCGCATCGCGTTCGCCTTCTTCGGGCAAAATTTTTGCGCAATACGTTAAAATTTTTGTCTCGATTTCCTCGCGGCGGTCTGTTAATTCGGCGCATTCGAGGATGACGTCGTCGAAAAATGAAACAAACAGGTCCAGCGATTCGACGTAATTTGTTTCCGCCGGAATTTTGATTCCGCTCATCTCTTTGAGCAGCTTGTCCAGCCGCGCGCTTGCGAGCTTCTCGAGACCATCGGTCCGGGCTTCTTCAAACATTTTGGATTTAGCGTCAAGATACTGCTCGTTATGCGTGTCGTGCGTCTTTTGCAAATCTGTCATCTTTTTGTCCTCCTGTGATTGATGTGTCCCATGATTATTAATGCCGCGCTAACTACGGCAAACGAGGCCGCCAGCACTTGATTTACGGGCAGACCTGTGTTAAACAGCATCATTTGGTCCGTGCGAAGCGACTCTATAATGAAGCGAATCACGCCGTATCCTAAAAGATAAAAAAGCACGATTTCGCCGCCAAATTTTTTTCGCGGGCGATAGATTAACAGCGCGAACATCAGAATCAAATTAAAAAACGCTTCGTATAAAAATGTGGGGTGGACTTGGATGAATTGATGCCCGTCGATAAGCGCACTGTTCGCGAGCATTTCCTCGGTAATATGCGAACCGTGCGGAAAACCGGGTATGTTTTCCGTGTTCATGCTCATTGCGAAAAGCGAATCCGTGTATCCGCCAAAGGCTTCGCGGTTAAAAAAATTTCCAAAGCGACCGATAACCTGCCCCAAAACAAAACTGGGTGCCGCAGTGTCGGCAATCGTCGTAAACGGAATTTTCTTCCACTTCGAGATTATAACCACCGCGATTATCGAGCCGATTATTCCGCCGTAAATCGCAAGTCCGCCGTCTGCGAAGCGAAAAAATGTTGCGAAAAACGTTTGCAAATTCGTCACGCCGTCGTGCATGAAAATCAAAAAATGCGTGCGCAGTCCGATTAACGCCAAAGGCAGACCGAGAAGCAGTAAATCCGTGTAATCCTCGACCTTTTGCCCCGTTTTTTTAATCCACCAAACCCCCAAAAAATACGCCGCGATTATGCCGGCAACAACCATGAATCCGTACCAATAAACGGGTCGGTCAACGACGGGAATCGTAAACATCACGCGCGGCACATTTTCGAAATAAATGCCGAGGTTCGGGAAGCCTATGTCATACATTTAAGACGCCTCCCGGCATGATGAAAATCGCGATTGCAACGGAGTGCAAAATCGATGCGGCGTTCACGAACAGGTGAAAAACGCCGTGCATGTACCGCTTTTTTTTGCCGCCGACGTAGAAAGCAACGCCGACGGTGTAAAGAATTCCTCCGATTAGTATCATAATAAAAAACGGCGCGCCGAGGTGATAAACAAGCAAATTCACGCGGAAAATTGCCATCCATCCCATGCCGAGATAACACGCAAGCGCGAAATATTTGAATTTTTTGCGGTCGATTGCCGTAAGGGTAACGCCCAAAACCGCAAATCCCCATATCAGGCCAAACATCACCCACGCCGTGGCCGGTTCCGCCCGCAAAAATTGCGACAGAAGAATCGGCGTGTATGTCCCCGCGATTAGCAGATAAATCGTACAGTGGTCCAAAACTCGAAACACTTTTTTCGGCAAGCCGATACCCAACCCGTGATAAATGCTGGACATTGTGAAAAGTAGGATTACCATGCAACCGTAAATTATGCCCCCGACGATGCCTAAAACGTTTTGGTGATACGCCGCAACAATCACGCACGCAACAAGCGCGACGACCCCCAGGCCGCCGCCGACAATATGCGAAATCATGTTAAGGCGTTCTTCGCCGATTGTATAAATCGGTTGTTCCATGGTTTTGTCCATTTTTTTCGCCACTCGCTGAACGCTCAAATTACTGACGAAATTCGACGCTCGCGCTCCCTTCTCCGAATTTTCACCATTCGTTTCCTAAACAGGCGGCAACATTGCACCCGGGTTTCTGCCGACAAATTCTTCAAGGCTCAGGATATTATTATTATGCATGTACATCGAAATTTCTAAACCCACAAAAGTGAAATGCCACGGTTCGAAAATATAGCCCGTGATGTGCGTGGTTTCGGCGCGATAACGCAGGATAAAGCCGTGATAATGCGCGTTTTCTGCCGCCCAGCGTCCCACCGGGGTCGGGCCGTTTCTGTCCATAAGACCGCCGGGGCCCCAAAAATCTATTGCGCGACCGGTTTGATGCTCGCTGTGATGCGGGCGGGCGACACGACCGTCGCGGCGACCGCCGTTTTCCCAAAGCTGCCCCTGCCGCGTTGCCGTACGATACGCCGATGTTACCGATAAATCAAAGCCCGCATCCCGTGCCGCCATGCGGAAATTTTGAAACGCCGCAACGGTTTGCGGGGTTGCGCGAAGGTGGCATTCGTCGTTGTTTACGGGAACGAGGGCGTGAGGCGTGAAGCCTTCGGGCAAGCGGAAGGAGGGCGAAATAAGCAGAGGATTCGGGTTGTTGTCGATTGTAATTTGCGAATAAAACGGCACATGCACCGAGGCATTTACCATCCAAATTGCGGTTTCCGCGTCCAAATCCGGGCGGGAATGCAAAAATTCCGTATACAATACGGAATTGTCGGGTATGTAAAAAGGAAGGAGTGTGTGTTCAAAAGAAAGCAGAGACGTCGGCAACTCGAGCGTTTCATACACAGGAAAAAACACCTCGGGCAACGCAAAAACGTCCTCGTCGTCTTCCATGAAAACATACGCTTCGTACATTTCCTCAAATTCTTCCTCCCTAAGGGGAATAATTTGAATCCATCCCGCAGGCTCGACAACGGCGGTAGGCGCGTAATTTTCTCCTCCAAGCGGCACAACGTGGGGCAAAAAAACAGACGTGTCGGCGGCCTGCACATCAACTCGCGCTTGCACGGGAACAGCCGTGCTGTCAACAATCATGTAAACCGCATATCCCACGCACGCCGCCGCCGTAACAAGCATAAGACAGGTCACGACTCCCGCCAAAAAACGAAGCCGCGCACTGTGCTTTCCAACATATGTTTGATGTCTTCTGTTATTCGTTCGCATAAAATCCCCCGGAATTTTTTTCGCAAAGGACAGTATAACATTAAAATTATCCGACCGCCATACGTCCGATTTCTTTTTTCAGCCGCCCGATAATTTTTTTCTCGAGCCGCGAGATATAGGATTGCGAAATACCCAGCAAATCCGCGACTTCTTTCTGCGTTTTTTCTTCTCCGCCCGGGAAAAGTCCGAACCTGAGTTCAATAATTTTCCGCTCGCGGGGCGAAAGTTTTTCAAGGGCGATGCTTAAAAGTTCCTTGTCGACCTCGTCCTCGATATCGCGGGAAATTACGTCGGCGTCGGTGCCCAAAATATCCGAAAGCAACAATTCGTTGCCTTCCCAATCGATATTAAGCGGCTCGTCAATCGAAATTTCCGACTTTGTGCGAGTATTTCGGCGCAGATACATTAAAATTTCATTTTCAATGCAACGGCTCGCATATGTCGCGAGTTTTATTTTTTTATCGGGACGGAACGTATTAATCGCCTTAATAAGACCAATCGTCCCGATTGAAATCAAATCCTCGACGTTAATCCCGGTATTTTCAAATTTCCGCGCAATGTACACAACGAGCCGCAAATTGCGCTCGATAAGTGTTGCCTTCGCGCCGGAATCGTCCTCGGTGCCGAGAAGCGCAAGCAAATCGGCCTCTTCCTCTGCGGGGAGCGGCGCGGGCAAAACCTCGCTTCCGCCTATGTAGTACCCCGTATTTTCTTCCTTCACGGCAATCGCGGTGATAATCATTTCGCGTGCCTTCATATAAATTCTTTGCAACATACAATCCCTCCGAAGCGCGTCTTTAGGGGATTATATAGCGGCGCGGCGGCGGAATTTGTCGGAAAAAAATAAAAAAATTTAAAACAAAAACCGCGCGGATGAGTTGCGCAGTTTTTTTATGCATTTACGCAGTCTACACAGGTTGTTTGAGATACAAGTGGATTGAGTTTAGCCCGGGGCGTTCCAAAATATTTTTTATCGTGTCAACTGCTTCGTCCGATTTAATATCATCCGGCGTATCGTAATGAATGGAAACCGAATATCCGTGTTTTTTTATCCTGTCCGCATACGGGTTTTTGCGTGGAGAGCCTTTTAGTTCGTAATTGTCCTTCATGTTGTCAATCCTCCGTTTTACTCAATCATGCCATCACCAAATCCCATTATATCCTCTCAACCGCCAACGTCAATAAATTTCGCATGTGCAAAACAGAGTCGGCGAGTGACACTCGCCGACTCTGTTTTGCACATGCGAAATTGGACACAGGCAACACAATCAGCTATACTGTCGAAGGCTAAAGGGGGAAGTTTTATGAAAATTACGAAATCGACACTTATTTTTATATTGTTCGCCGCGTTCGCGGCCTTGGCGTCCTGCGCAAGTGACCCGGATGAATCGGCGGACGGGCCTGCTTTGCTTCCGATAAGGCAGGGCGTATACACCGGGGTGGCCTCGGGATATTTGGGCGATGTTCACATCGAAGTTGAAGTTGACGCCGTCGGGCGAATATTTCGCATAGATGTAACCGCACACGAGGAAACGCCCGGTTTTGCCTATCCCACCTTTGAAATAATGCGAGCCGCGATAATTGAAAATCAGTCCACAAATATTGACTTAATAACCGGGGCAACCGCCACGTCGAGGGCGTTCAGAGACGGCGTCGAGGACGCCTTACTGCAAGCGGGCGTAACCTTGGCACAGCTTAGACCGGGCGCGACTCCGCCGCCCGCCGATATTTTCGTTGCGGAAACGCCGCCGGAAATCACAACGGAAACCCCGCCGCCCGCCGCAATAATCGACACCACACTATCCGAAGCCGCTCTCGCCGCACTCCCCGTCGCGACCGCAAATTTCACTCCGGGCGAATTTATCGCGGTCGCCGCGGGCTGGCAGGAAGCACCAATGACGGTGCAGGTTACTTTTGACGAAAATCGGATTACCGACATAGAAATTCTTGAACACGACGAGTCAATGTACGGCTCGGGCTGGGCGTTTCGCGCGTTGCCCGCCGTTCCCGACCAAATTCTCGTACGCCAGTCAACTCAAGATATCGACGCCTTCACCGGTGCCACAATAACGCGAAACGCCGTAATTTACGCAGTAGAAAACGCAATAACCCAAGCGGGAGCAGAGCCGTCGCAACTAACCCCGCAGTTTATCGACGCCCCCTTACCGGGCGACAGATTTATTCCGGGTTTCATTGAAATCAACGTCCCCGCAGGTACAATGGACATTTACGGCAATCCCTTGGCGGGCGACGCAATGCGTATGCTTTACAGCGAGGACGACGACATGAACCTGCGCCTGTCTTTCGGGCGAAACGAGTTTCACTTGCATTCCGGCGGGGCCTTCGGGCTTGGGCAGGGCGCGGAAGGACACGGCGAATCGATTTACGAGCCGGGAGTAATCGGCGGCGGCGCGCTGGGGGGCTGGTGGTTTCGGCAGGTTGTAAATCATCAGATTAATGACACGCAATCCACGCAAAATATTGATATACACACAGGTGCGACAATGTCCGCCGCCGCAATAATTTGGGGCGTCGAGCAAGCAATGTCCGCACAAGGCGCAAACCCCGCCGACATCACGCCGCTTTCGCACAATATATTCCAACGCGCGCCCGGTGCGGACGCCGCCGACCCGTTTTTCATCCCGGGCATTTACACCGTAACCGTAGACGGCTGGGGCGGCCCAATGGTTGTGCGAGTAACGCTTGACAGGACAAATATTCGGCGAATCGAAGTGATTGAACACAACGAGACGGAATCGTTTTGGGACATGGTATGGGGCGCGCCGGCAGACCATGTAATGCGCGACGCAATTTTCGCGGCAGGCCCGGCAAACCTCGACGATGTCGACCTCGTTTCCGGCGCAACAGTTTCCGCCGAAGCAATACTAAATGCAGTCCGCACCGCAACAGAACAGGCATGGGTAAATTAGCCCGCCAAGCGGGCAGTGGGCACCGAAAACACATGTCGGACTCGACACATTCTCTCGAAGCCGGAAACTATTTCCTAATGTAAAAAAAGGGGGGACGGTTTACCATGTTAAAAAATTTCAAAATAGGCACTAAATTAGCCGTCGGCTTTTGTGTGCTTATTTTTTTATTACTCGTAATCGTGATAATGGCAATCAACACAATCCGAAACATGGACCGCGACTACACCTACATTTTCGACTACCCCATCGAACAACACAGCGTAATCCGCGACATCGAGCTTGACCTAATCGACCTGCGCCGAATTGTAGCCCTTGTCGCTCTTAACGCAAACAACGACGCGGCTCTCGACGGTCTTGCATACGAAATCGCATACATCCGCTCGCGCATCATCGAAAACATCGAATTCATAAGAACGCGTCTTGGCGACGACCCAAATATAACCCCCGAAGCAAGGGACGAAAAAATGCGCCAAGTGCATTTGCTCGAAAATTTAATTTTGATTTACATCGACGGCTTTTCCGCGTCCATAATCGACGTATCCCGCGCGGGACATCAGACCCTTGCGCTGAATTTAATCAACGAATCCGCCGAAGGACTTTTTCACAATGTACACACGGAATTCACCACTTTATACAACGACATCCAGCAATACATGGACTATGTAACGGCGCGTATCGACGCCGACAACAGGGACGCCCTGACCTTTCTGATTATTCTGGCAATAACCGCCGTTTTCTTGGCAATAATCGTTGCCTTGCTCGTTACAAGAATGATAACAAAACCCGTTGCAAAGGTCGTGGACGCACTTGAAAACGTGGCACACGGCAATTTGGCGATAAATATCCAAGTTGACTCCAACGACGAAATGGGTACCCTTACAAAATCCACCCAAACCCTAATCGCAACCCTAAAACGCCTGATTCACGACATGGACAACATGGCAAACGACCACGAACGCGGCGAAATCGACACCTTCATAAATGCCCAAAGTTTCGACGGAGACTATGGAATTGTCGCGGAAAAAATCAACGTAATGCTTCAATCCGCCCTTTCCACACAAAACGCAGTTGTCGGAACATTTATCAAAATCGCGGAAGGAAATTTCGCCGCCGATATGGAAAAACTGCCCGGCAAAAAGGCAAAACTAAACGACGCGGTTGATGACATGCGCCGCCGAATAGAGGCCGTAAGCAGTGAAATCGAAAAGCTAATCGACGCCGCCGCAAACAAAGGCAATTTAAGCGTCCACATCGATGTCGAAAAATATAACGGCGGCTGGCTGAAAATCATGGAGGGCTTGAACTACTTTGCCGAAGTCGTAAACGCGCCGATACTTGAAATGCGCGACGTTATGAACAGGCTCGGGCAAGAAGGTCTCTTGGATAAACGAATCGAAGGCGATTATTCCGGCGATTTCTTAGCGATAAAAAATGTAGTCAATTCAACGATGGACAATTTGGGCGAAATAATCGGCGACGTTTCCAAGTCCCTCGCCGCCGTCGCATCGGGCGATTTGCGACACACGATAAATCGCTCATACATCGGCTCGTTCGCGGAAATCAAGGACTCCATTAACAATATTTCCGAAACATTGCAGCGCGTCATCGGCGAATTTTCCATGGCGTCCGAAAATGTGCTTGAAGGCGCGGACGCGCTTACAAGAAACGCAACTGTACTGGCTGACAGTTCTTCCATGCAAGCCGGCTCGTTAGCACTCCTTGGCTCTTCCGTGGAGCTTATAAAAGCTCAAACCAAACAGTTTTCCGACAACGCAAAAGAAGCAAATCTTCTTTCCGGCAAATCCACACACAATGCCCGAGAAGGCAACGCCGCAATGAAGCAAATGCTTGACGCCATGATGAAAATAAAGGCATCGTCAAACGATATTTCAAAAATAATTCAGTCGATTCAAGACATATCGTTCCAAACAAACCTGCTTTCCCTAAACGCCGCCGTCGAGGCGTCCCGCGCAGGCGAACAAGGCAAGGGCTTCGGAGTTGTGGCGGAAGAAGTGCGCTCTCTTGCCGCAAGAAGCCAAAACGCCGCAAACGAAACAACCACCCTCATCCAAGACTCAATTTCCCGCGTAGAGGAAGGCGCGTCAATCGCACACGTTACATCGGAGTCACTCGACACCGTTGTAAAAAATGTAAACGAAATCCTCACCCTAATCAATAATATTACCACCGCCGCCGCCGAGCAGGCCGATTTAATCGAACACACAAGCACGGCACTGCTCGACACAGCAAACTCTGTCCAGCAAAATTCAAAATTCGCGCAAGAAACCGCAACAACCGCCGAAGAACTCAACGCCCAAGCCGATGTTTTGCGCAAAATGGTTTCGTATTTTAAGGTTTAGGATACACATTTAGGATACAAGCGAAACGCACTTTGCAAAAAATTAAGCAATAGTGTAGAATTGCCGAGGTCATTATTTACAAAAAAAGGAGCGAGGGTATGAACGAGTATGCTGACATTATCAGTCGCATTGATGCGGTTGAAATCGTTGTGTTCGTCATTTATGTCATGATAATGATGGGCTTCGGTGTGTATTTTTTTGTCAAGTCAAAGGGCGGCGGCGAGAGGGAATATTATCTTGGAAACCGCGAAATGGGGCCGTGGGTTTCCGCGCTTTCGACGGGAACTTCGGACATGAGCGCGTGGGTACTTATGGGCTTGCCGGGTGCGATTTATTGGTTCGGAATGAGCCGTGCGTGGATTGCGATTGGGCTTGCGCTGGGCTATATTTTGAGCTGGATTTTTATTGCGCCGCGCCTCAGGCAGTTTTCGATTATGGCAAAGGACTCGATTACTTTGCCTCAATTTTTTACGAACAGGTTTTTAACGGACAGCAAGTTGCTTCAATGCATTTGCGCCGCTGTTTTTATTGTGGCGTTTACGGCGTATTCGATTGCGCACATCGTGGTTTGCGGTGTGCTTTTTAATTTGGTTTTTGGCATGGAAGAAACTAATGGTATGATTCTTGGCGCGGTGTTGATTATTTTTTACACATTTTTGGGCGGGTTTAAGGGCGTTTCGGTTTCGGACTTTTTCCAGGGCGGCTTGATGCTTCTCGCGCTTATGGCCGCGCCGTTTTTCGCGCTTTTCGCGCTTGACCCCGGCGCGTTCGGTGAAACCGTTTTCCGCGAAAATTATTGGAACTTCCTGTCCTCGGGTTATTTTGACTGGGAGAGCATTTCTCACATTTTGACAGGCTTCGGATGGGGGCTTGGCTACTTCGGAATGCCGCATATCGTCGTGCGCTACATGGCGATTCGCAAGCAACGCGAGGTCAAAAAGAGCGCGGCGATTGCGATTGCGTGGAATCTGCTTATTCTTTCGGCGTCGGTCGGCGCGGGAATTTTGGGATATGTGCATTTCGGCGATGTTTTGGGCGCGCCGGGTGCGGCGGGAGCAGGCGGCGGCGAAACCGTCTTCATTTTAATGTCGCGCGCGATTTTCCCGGCGATTATTTCCGGCGTTCTGCTTTCGGCGATTCTTTCCGCGGCGATGAGTTCGACCGACTCGAAACTGCTTGTTTCGTCGTCGTCCTTCGTTGCCGACATTTACAAGCCGTTTATCCATCCCGAAGCGAACAAAACAGAAATGATTTGGATTGGTAGGCTCGTTGTTGTAATAATCGCGCTTATTGCGACCTTGATTGCGCTAACCCCCGGGCGCGGCACAATTATGGGCATCGTGGGCAATGCGTGGGGCGTTTTCGGCGCGGCGTTCGGGCCGTCGATGCTTTTGGCACTGTACTGGAAGCGGTTTAACCTCGCGGGCGCGATTACGGGCATTTTGACGGGAACAATCGTGGCTGTTTTATGGATTATCGTTCCGCCGCTTGCGGCAACGGGGATTTTCGGCATTGTTCCCGCGTTTTTCATTAGCCTGATTGCCGCAATCGCCGCGACTTTGGCAACAAAGGAACCGCCCGCCGAAGTTGAAAAACTTTTCGAGCAAGCGTTGGCACTGAAGGATTAAAAGTGTGAAAAAACAGCGAGAGGAACGCGGGCGGCGAATTTTTGATGGCGATTTGTGCGTTCAGCGAATTACAAAAGGCACGATAATTGCAAATACACGTAAAACCGCCGTGCGCATCGCATACTTTTCCTCGTCTGACGGAAAAGTATCAAATGTTGCCACGGCGGTTTTGCGTGGAAACGGAAACGGCATCCGGGGTCGAGTGTCGACGTCGACACTCGACCGGGGTGTCCATGGCGCGCTTGGCGAGCATTTTCCGATCGGAGAAAAAATGAACGAGGAAACACATGTATTTGACCACAGCTTTTTCGAACATGGTGGCAAGCAGGTCTGTTTTATGGCGGCTTTGCCAATCGAAACAGCCAACGAGCTTATGGCGGAGGCCGTGAAATCCGGTCGTCGCGTCGAAATTATTGAAACAATCGAGCATCTGATTTTTCGCAAATTTTGCCCCGAATACGAATCCGCACTAATTTTTTTGCCGCAAGACGGCGGTCTGCGCCTCCTTCAAATCCACGAAAACCTCCCCGCCGCCGCACATTTCATAAGCAACAACCCGGCCCACCGCGCAAACGAGCTGCGCCTATTTACAAATTCATTCGGAACAAGTTCATTCGAAGCAAACCCATTCGAAAACGAACCAAAAATCGCGCTGGTCGAAAACCAACGCGATTTTGAGTGGATTAGCGAAATTTTGCCCGAAATTTCCCTGCGGGAGGTTGAGTTTTAACCGTTTTAGGGCGTGTTGCCACTACATATTGCTCTGAAATTTCCATGTATCCCTGCACATGTCTTCAAGCGATTTTTTTGCGGTGAAACCCAGCATTTTTTGGGCTTTTTCGGGGTTTGCGTAAATTGTGGCGATATCGCCGGGGCGACGCGGCGCGATGGAGTACGGGAGTTTGATACCGTTTGTTTTTTCAAAGGCATCGACCATTTCAAGCACGGAAAAACCGCGTCCCGTTCCGAGATTAAACACCTCGCAGCCCTTGTTTTTCGCCGAAAAATCAATCGCGCGGACGTGCCCGTCGATTAAATCCGTGATGTGAATGTAGTCGCGGATGCAGGTTCCGTCGGGGGTGTCGTAATCGTTGCCGAAAATTTTAAGCTCTTTGTGAAGGCCATGCGCGGTTTGGGAGATAAAAGGCATCAAATTGTTCGGAATTCCCGCGGGACAATCGCCGATTAAGCCGCTTTCATGCGCCCCGACGGCGTTGAAATATCGCAGCAGAACAACGGAAAATTCCGGCTCTCCGACGCAAAAATCTCGCAAAATTTGCTCGCACATTATTTTTGTCCAGCCATATGGATTTGTTGCGCCGAGGGCGGAACTTTCCGTAAGGGGCATGGGATTATCGCTTCTGTAAGTTGCCGCCGACGAGGAAAAAATCAGGCGCGAAACGCCCTGATTCCGCATTGCGCGGCAAACCGCCATCGTCGAATTCAAATTGTTTTCATAGTATTCAAGAGGCTTCGCAACAGACTCTCCGACGGCTTTGAGACCCGCAAAATGTATCACACATTCGACCTTCTGCGCCTCCATAATCTCCTCAACCGTGGGAGAATCGCACACATCAGCCCTGTAAAAAGGAAACTCCACGCCCGTAATTTTCTTTACACCGTCAAGCGCGCCCTGCGTTCCGTTTGAAAAATTGTCAACAACAACGACTTCATGTCCCGTTCGCAACAGTTCCGCGCACATGTGGCTTCCAATGTATCCCGCGCCGCCCGTAACCAAAATTTTCATAAAAATTCACCTCGCTTTAAGTCTATTTTAAAGTGCGTGGGATGTCAAAAAAATTTCTTTGCAAAAATGAGTCGGCGAGTGACACTCGCCGACTCATTTTTGACACCGGGGACACATGTCGGAGGCGACGTATTCTCTCGAAGCCGGAAACAATTTCATGGAACTTAAAAAAGTACAAAGAAAATTGTTAAGCACCATGTACGATTGCATAAAAATATGTGAGACTTTTAATGAAATGTTAACGAATGTTACAAATCAAATGTTGCAATCGTGTTACAGCCGTGCTAAAATCGAAGAAAACTCGGGGGTTCGTGCGCATGAGCAAAAAAGCTGTTGTAAGACGCGGAAAATACGAGAAGGTCAAAAACACCGAAATCGTACCGAAAATCGTATTCTTTTCGGTTATTGCCGCTGTCATTTTGTTATTTATTTTGTTGCGCGGCAGCTCGGAAGTTTTGCGTTTTCGCGATGCCGCCGATTTGCATGAAGGATTTCCGCCGCCCGAAGGTTCATACGCGGCTTTTTTGGATTATCACAGAAGTGATGACGGAACCTGGCGCACGCATTTGGGCGAGGCGCGTATTGATGTCGATATTTTTAGCCCCTCGCAGGGCGTCGAAGGCGAAGACTTCATTATAACGGACTATCAAGGCTATCGCGTTTTGCGCACCGCCGAGGATTCGTACGTTGAGTTTTCAATAAATGTGCCTCGTGCCGGGCTTTATAATTTGCGCGTCGAATATTTTCCGACACCCGCGCGCGGCATTGATATCCAGCGTGAACTGCGCATAAACGGCGAGTTGCCCTTTGCCGGAGCGGAGCTTATTACGCTTCGTCGCGTTTGGGGTTCGGCAGGGCCGGTTCGCGAGGACAATCGAGGAAACCAGATACGTCCGCCCCAAGTGGAGCTTCCGCGCTGGGAACGGGCGTATTTTATTGACCGTTTGGGCTTTTTTACCGACCCCTATGCATTTTATTTTGAAGCGGGCGAAAATACGATTTCTTTCACGGGAGTAAACGAACCGTTGGTGCTTCGAAGTCTCGCGCTTACGCCGATTGAGGCACTTCCGAGTTTTCGCGAGTTCCAAAACGAAACGCCGCTTGCCCCGAACACAAGCGATTTTTCCGTGCGCGTGCAGGGGCAACACTCGACGTATCGCTCGTCGCCAAGCCTTTTTCCGATTTTTGATAACTCCAGCGGCATAACCGACCCGCCGTCCGTCGCGCTTATCACGCTTAACATGATTGGCGGCACGGCGTGGCGCATTCCGGGGCAATGGATTGAATGGGAAGTGGAAGTTCCCGCCGACGGACTTTACCACATTTCGTTGTCGGCGCGACAAAGCTATAATCGCGGCTTCGTTTCGGCGCGAACCCTCTCAATAAACGGCGTCGTACCCTTCGAGGAAGTCGCCGCGATTCCTTTTTCCTTCAACAATAGCTGGGAGCTAATCACGCTAAGCGACGCGGACGGCGACAAATTGCTTTTTCCGATGCACGAGGGATTAAACACAATTCGTATGTATGTAACCCTGGGCGAAATGGGCGAAATGATTGACTCACTCCTAGCCAGCGTGCATCGACTTAACGCGATTTACCGCGAAATAATGGTGCTTACGGGCCCCGAACCCGACCCGCTTCGCGACTATCGCGTGCATGTCGAGCTGCCGCACGTTGTGCAAGGTCACCACGTAAACGGCGAATGGCAACGCGGAATGATTGATATGGAAGTCGATATTTTGTACGAAATATTGCGCGATATGGAGGAATATCTCGGCGAACGCAACGAACACACCGGGATAATCGCCGCGCTAATCACACAGCTCGACACATTTTACGCCCGCCCAAATCGTATTCCGCACCAGCTCATAAGTTTCCGCCAAAACATTTCGTCCTTTGCGAACACAACCCGCGAACTTATGGAAGGTCCGCTTGATATCGACTTTTTTATCGTAAGCGGAACAGGCGCGGAATTGCCCGTTGTCCGCGAGACATTTTTTACGCGTATGTCGCACGAGGCGCAAGCGTTTGTCGCGAGCTTTACGCATGATTTCGACAATATCGGCGATTTCGTCGAGGGCGAGGGCATCGACGTTTGGATTACCCACGGCCGCGACCAAGCAACCGCGCTGAAATCCATGATTGACGATACATTTACGCCGGAAACCGGGATAAACGTGAACCTTCGGCTTGTGCATCCCGGCGCGGTTTTGCCCGCCGTTGTTGCGGGAATCGGGCCCGACCTTGTTGTCGGGATGATGATGACCGAACCCGCACAGTACGCCTTCCGTAACGCCGCCGTTGATTTATCGCAATTCGAAGGCCGATACGTCGGCAATCCGCCGCGATATGTCCCGGGCTTCGACGAAACTTTTGGGCGTTTCCACGAAAGCTCGTGGGTTCGCATGGCGTTTATCGACGCCGACGGACACAAGGGTTTTTACGGAATGCCCGAAACGCAGGTGTTTAATTTGATGTTTTACCGCGCAGATATTTTGAACGAATTGGGCTTCGAGCCGCCGCAAACATGGAACGATGTTTTGGCGATGATGCCGATGCTCCAGCGCAATAATATGGCAATCGGAATCCCGCCAATCGGCGACCCGATGGCTCCCGATATCGGCGGATTTATGACCCAGCTTTACCAGCGCGGCGGGTTTTTATATGTAGGCGAAACATGCGAAAGATACTTGTCCGAAGGCATAGCGTGCGGGGTTTGTGAAATTTGCCTGTACGGTCCGCATTCCCGCGCCGCTTTCGATACCGAAGAAGCACTCGAAGCGTTCGAAGCGTTTACGCAATTCTTTACGCATTTCGGCTCGCCGGAATTTTTCGACCCCGCAACCCGCTTCCGCAGCGGAGAAATGCCGATAATCTTCGGACCTTTTACGATGTTTAACCTGTTCAGCGTGTTCGCGCCGGAAATTTCGGGGCAATGGAATTTCGCGCCGATGCCGGGATATGACCATATGACCCCGGTTTACGCGCCGCATCGCGGCGGATATTACCGCGTGCATCACACCGTTCCCGACTTTGGAACGTCGGCAATAATGATTCAGCAAAGCGATATGCAAGACGAATCGTGGGAGTTTTTAACATGGTGGACGTCTGCCGAAACCCAGCTCCGTTTCGGGCGCGAAATGGAGTCGGTAATGGGCGAGGCCGCGCGTTATCCGACGGCAAACACCGAAGCCTTTCAGAGTTTGCCATGGAGTTCGTCGCAACTCGCCGTTTTAAACGAACAGCGCGACTGGGTTCTCGGCACGCCCGAAATCCCCGGCGGTTACTACGTTTTCCGCCAGCTCGTAAACGTAATCCGCCGCGTTGTAAACGACAACCTCGATACACGCGAAACACTCCTTGATGTACAAATAGTAATCAACCGTGAGCTTTCGAATAAACGCCGCGAGTTTGGCTTGGAATAGGAGCGAATATATATGGAAGCGACTACCCCTTTCGGCCGTTATATGACAAAAAAGCGCGTAATGGCGGCGCATACATGGAAAGAAGCCGTGAAGCACAAGTGGCTGTATGTTTTTCTCGCGCCGTATTTGTTGGTTTTCGCGACATTTACGCTCGCTCCGGTTTTGATGTCGCTGGGATTGAGTTTCACGTATTTTAACGTCCTTGAGCCGCCGCGTTTTATCGGCATACAAAATTATTTAAACCTGTTCCTTACCGACGATATTTTCCTTACCGCCGTGCAAAACACGCTGGTTATGGCACTTGTAACCGGGCCTGTCGGCTACATCTTGGCGTTTTTATTTGCGTGGTTTATAAATGAACTGCCGCGCTTTACCCGCGCCTTCGTAACGCTTGTTTTTTACGCGCCGACGATTGCGGGCGCGGCGTTCTTGGTGTGGGCGTTGTTTTTCACGGGGGATTCGATGGGATATCTGAACGCATGGCTGTTAAATGCGGGGATAATTCGCGAGCCGGAGCAGTGGCTTACAAATCCGGAGTGGATGATGGGCGTTGCACTGCTCGTAGTGCTTTGGATGAGCCTCGGCGCGGGATTCTTGGCGTTTATCGCGGGCCTTTCGACGATTGACGAATCGCTTTACGAAGCCGGGCTTGTTGACGGCGTAACAAATCGTTGGCAGGAGCTTTGGTTTATTACGCTTCCAAACATGCAGGGAATGCTTATGTTTGGCGCAGTTATGGCAATTATGGCGAGCTTTGCCGTCGGCGAGGTAACGCAAGCACTTTTCGGCTTCCCGTCAACGGACTACGCCGTACACACTGTTGTAAATCACCTCGTTGACTACGGCGCGCTTCGTTTTGAAATGGGGTACGCCTCCGCAATCGCAACAATTTTATTCTTGGCGATGATTTACACAAAAATTTTGGTCGGCAAATTTATAAGCAAAATCGGGCAATAAGGAACTACCCGACAATAACATTTTCATTTGGACTTGTCTTTTTGCCGCATTGCTTCGTCGCGAAAAACCTTGCGACCCTCTAGGTCGCGACGGTTTTCGCTCCTCGCACTGCGACAAAAATCCTGCGTCCAAATGAAAATGTTATTGTCGGGCAATTCCTAAGACGGGGAGACGCTGATATGGACACTTTGGCAAAAAGAAATCAACTCGCGCTCGAAAAATTCAGAAAGCGCAAGGGCAAAGCCTCGCGCGCGGTACGAAAGCCAAACCGCTCCCTTGGCGGCGATATTTTTATATGGATAATTTTAGCGATTTTCGGGGCGTTTTTCGCATTCCCGCTTGTGTTTAATATAAATAATGCGTTCAAGCCCCTCGACGAAATTTTCATCTTTCCGCCGAATCTTTTTGTAATCAATCCAACGATGAACAATTTATCGGATTTGTTCATTATAATGTCGCGCTCGTGGGTTACGTTTACGCGATATATTTTTAACACCGTGTTTTACACGGCGGCCGGCACGATTGGGCATTTGTTTTTTGCGTCGCTGGGTGCGTTTGCAATAAGCAAATACGAATTCCCCGGCAGCAAATTCTTTTTCGGACTGATAATTACAACGCTTATGTTTAACCCGTTTGTGCTGGCAATTCCGAGCTTTTTGATTTTGGCGCAGCTTGGTTGGATTGACAATCCGTTGGCGGTAATTATTCCCGCGTTTGGAATGCCGCTTGGGTTCTTCCTTTTGAAGCAGTTTATGGACACGATTCCGGCTTCTCTTGTCGAGGCTGCAAAAATCGACGGGGCGAACGAGTGGTATATCTACGCGCGCATCGTGATGCCGCTTGTAAAACCCGCGCTTTTAACGGCGATGGTTTTCTCCGTGCAAGCACTTTGGAACAACCCGCAACACCTGCTTATCCACACCGAGCAGCTTAAAACTCTGCCTTTGGCGATTCAGCAAATAATCGGAAGCCCCCACGCACCGAATATCGCACGGCAAGGCATAAACGCGGCAGGAATTTTGGTTATGATGATTGTGCCGATAATTATTTTCATTCTTGCGCAAAGTAATATTTTGAAAACAATGGCCAGTTCCGGGATAAAGGAGTGACGACATGAAAAAACTCTGTTGCTTTCTTCTCGCCGCGATGCTTCTCGCTGTGCCTTTTACCGCGTTCGCATCCGGCCCAACAAATTTCACCTACACGTACAACCAGTGGCACACCCCGATTCCCTCGCCCGACGCTTATCGCGTAACGGCGTATATTTTGGGTCAGCATTTGTATTTTAACGGCGAAAATTTGGGGCAATTCCGCGAGCCGCAGGATTTACACGCCCACGGAAACTTACTTTATCTCGCAGACACGGGCAACGACCGGATAATTGTAATAGAATTTTTCGAGGATACCACATGGGAAGTCGCTGGCGTTCACACCTATGCGATGCTCGACGGCGAACCCACTACCTTTGACAGACCGCGCGGCGTTTTTGTTTCGGACTGGTATGGCAGTTACGGCGAAATTTGGGTTGCCGATACGCATAATCAGAGGGTTTTGCACCTGGATGCGGATTGGAATGTAATCACGGAAATCGGTCATCCCGGCATCTACGTCGAGGACGTCCGAAGCCTGCTTCCTTATTACAGCGATTTCTTGCCCGCAAAGGTTGCCGTCGATTTTTCCGGGCGGCTTTTTGTGCAAGCACTGCATATAAATCGCGGGCTGATGGAGTTTGACCGCGACGGAACTTTCGCGGGCTACATGGGTGCGCCGGAGGTCGTCGTCACGCCGATTGACCAGTTTTTCCGCTTTATCGCAACCCCGGCACAGCGCGAGGCAATGATTCTAAATGTCCCCGTAGAGTACAATAATTTGCACATTGACAGCCAAGGCTTTATTTTCGTAACAACATCTCAGGAAGACATCGAATTTCCCGTCGCGCGCCTTAACGCGATGGGCGAAGATATAATGATTCGAAACGGTTGGTATTACCCCATCGGCGATTTATGGTGGGGGGCGGGCGCAGACCGCTCGGGCCCCAGCGAATTCGTCGCAGTTACAACGATACCGAACGATATTTTCATTGTGTTTGACCGCAATCGCGGGCGGCTTTTTGCATACGATTCGCAGGGGCATCTCCTGTACGTTTTCGGCGGTCCCGGCAATCGCGAAGGTTTTTTCACATTCCCCACCGCACTCACAAACATGGGTTTCACACTTTTCGCCCTCGACGGCGGACACGGTCCGAACGCCAGCGCACTTACGCGCTTCGATTTAACGGAATACGGCGAGTTAATAAAATACGCGTTTGATATGTACCAGCGCGGCTTGTACGAAGAAAGCTACTTGTACTGGAATGAAGTTTTGCGCATAAACGGAAACTTTGGTTTGGCGTATATCGGCATTGCGCGCGCGCATTTGCGCATGGGGAATTACCGCGAAGCCATGCGATTTTTTCGTTTGCAAAGCGATACTTTGGGATACGGTCGCGCCTTTAATTTTTACCGACGCATTTGGATGGAAGAAAATTTTTGGATAATTGCGTCGGGGCTTGGTGTTTTAATAATCATTCCGCCCGTCGTTAAGACAATTAAGAAGCTGCGAAAGGAGATTAACGAATCATGACAGCGGTAAAAAAACGCCTGCAAAACGATAGTTTCAGGCATTATTTAAAGAGCCTCAAATTTTCTCTGTACACAATGCGTCGGCCGCTTGACGGTTTTTGGGACTTGATTCACGAAAAACGCGGCTCAATGGCGGCGGCGCACACGATTGTGATTACGTTTGTTTTGGTGCAAATTGTTTATCTCACGCAGTCGAATTTTTGGTGGATTGACATACCGATGGAGTCGTTCAGCTCGCTTATCGTTGTACTAAACATTGTTCTGCCGATTTTGTTGTTTTCGCTTGCGAACTGGTGTTTGACAACGCTTTTCGACGGCAAGGGGCGTATTCGGGATATTTATATGGGGTATGCCTATGCGATGGTTCCGCAGCTTTTGATTCGCGCCGCGATTGTTCCGCTGACGTTTATTCTTACGTCGGACGAAGTGATGATTCCCATCATGCTGTCGCAAATCAGCAATTTGTGGTTCTATATTTTGATTTTGTGCGCGATGAAGCAAATCCACGATTACACTTTTGGAAAGGCCCTGCTCACAACGATTGTCAGCCTTTCGGCAATGGGCATCATGGTGTTTATTTTTCTTATGTTTTTTGCGGTTGTAAGCGACGGGATGGCGTATTTTTATTCGCTGGGTCAGGAGATTTTATTTAGAATTCGACGAGGGTAGGTGCTTAGATGAAAAAATATTTTTTCCTTGCGTTTTGCATTTTGATTTTTGCGGGATGCGCGACTCATGAGCGCGTTGGCGGCGAAATTGTTATGTTTGAGCGCGACGAAAACGCGCCGCCCGTTGTTTATATCGAAAATGAATTTCTGCGCCTCGAATTTTTGACGGAGACGGCGGAGATTATTTTGCGCGAAATCGGCACGGATAATTATTGGCGTTCCACGCCGTCGGAAGTTAATGTTTCCGATAATCATACCGTCGGTTTTTCCGCAATCGAAAGTTTTTTTGCGCAAAGTTTATTTATTTTGGAATTTGAAAACCGCACGGGTGTTTCGCGGCCGTTTACAACGTATCGTTATTCCGTGCGAACCAATCGTTTTGAGCATGAAATTTTAAATCCGACAACAATGGAGCTTCGCTTTACCGTGTCGGATTTGGTTGAGTCGTTTGAAATTCCCGACGCAATTTATGCGCATCGTTTATTGGAAATAATTGCGGATTTATCGCGGCTGAATCAGGGGCGAATTTTGGGCGTGTACGGCGTTGACCCGATTTCGCTTGATAATCTGCCGTCGGGCATGACGCGGGATGAGGTTTTGGCTTATTTCCCCACGCTTGAATATGGCTATGAAATTTTTATGCTATCACCGGACGCGCCCGGTGACCAGCTTGAGCGCGCGCAATATTTGATGCGCGAAGCGGGCTACACCTACGAGGATTGGCTCGAGGATATGGCGTATTTTAACGTGCCGATTGACATCGAGCAGGCCGCGTTTAATTTGATTATGCGGCTTGAGCTGGACCGAAATAATATGGTTGTGACAATTCCCATGAACGAAATAACCTACGTTCCCGCGTTTATGCCGACGCAGCTTACGGTTTTGCCGTATTTCGGCGCGGGGCGCGCGGAGGACGACGGCTATTTATTTGTTCCCGACGGCTCCGGCGCAATCATGTATTTTGACAGTTTGCGGTACACGCAAAGGCTTTATTTTAACCGCGTTTTCGGTCACGACGAGGCGATTGTGCGTGATGAAGTTTTGCACGATAATCGTGCGGCGTTTCCTGTTTTCGGCGTTTACAGAAACGGCGGAACTTTGGCGGGAATAATTGAAACAGGCGCGTCGTATGCTTCGATTCGCGCGGAGGTTGCGGGGATGGGTGCGCCGTACAGCCGTGTGCATCCGCTTTTCCGCTTGCTTCACGGCGCGCCGCTTGATGTTCGCGGGCGCACCAGCGATTCGTTGTACATGCACGAATGGAATTTGCCCGACGAGGATATTGTGATTCGATACGTGGTCGTTCGCGGCGACGGATATGTTGGGATGGCGCACGCGTATCGCGAATTTTTGCAGGAGCGTTATCCGTGGCTTAATCGGCGCGTACAGGAGCCGGTTTATGCAATGGTGGAATTTTTAGGTGCATCACTTTCACCCCAGCATGTTTTGGGTTTTCCGATTGACCGCCCCTATCCGCTTACGACATATAATCGCGCGTCGGAGATGATGGAGCAATTGCATAATTACGGCTGGCGCAATTTGCATATAAAAATGCGCGGCGCGCACAATGATTCGATTGACCACGTCGTTCCCACGAGTTTGGATTTGATTTCACAACTCGGCGGGCGGCGCGGTTTTGAAAATATGCGGGCGACCGCCGAGCGTTTGGATTTTGAATTTTACCTCGAGGGCGATTTTGTTTTCATGCGAGGAATACAAGCCTTCGATGGGTTCAGCCCGATGCGCGATGCGGCGCGTCAGGCCAATCGCGAACGCGCCGAACATGCGGGTTTCAGCCACGTTTATTTCGGCGCGTTGGGAACGGGTTCGTGGCTTGCCGACCCGGTTGTTATTGCGCGTCCCGAGTATACGATTCGGATTGCGGAAAATTTTGTTGAGCAAGCATCGCGGCGCGGCGTGAATAATATGGCGTTTCGAAGCATGGCGAGCGCGCTTTCCGGCGATTTTAACGAAGACCGCCACATCACGCGCGAGGCGGCTATGAATATGCGCGCAGATTTCCTTTCGGACTTGCGAGACAACGGAACCGGAGTTTGGCTGAATTACGGATTTTCTTACGGGATGCCCTTTGCCGACGTGATTACCGGGATGCCTTTGACAGACCAAAATTTCGGCATAACCGACGTTGATGTGCCGTTTTATCAAATTGCACTTCATGGGCTTGTGCCTTTTGCGGGGCGGCCGCTGAATTTGGCGGAGGATAATTCACATCACTTTTTAAAGAGCGTAGAGTCCGGAGCGTCGCTGTTTTTCAGCTTCAAGGATGTCCCGACGGCGGATTTGCTTGTAACCCGTTACCGCCGATATTTCGCGAACGAATGGGAGCGCTGGCACGAGGTTGCCAACGAAGTATTTACCGAACATCGCGACAATTTCGGGCATTTGTACAATCAGTTCATCGTTGACCATGAAATTCTGAACCGCGTCGGCGGCGTAACCGTTACGGTTTACGAGGACTGCACCCGCGTTTATGTAAATACGACGCAGATGGATTTTGAAACCGAAACAGGCGTAACGATTCGCGCAATGTCATTCGAAATGAGATAGGGGGTTCGCATGGATAAATCTGCAAAACCACGCGGCTTAACAATGGCGGGAAAAAACGCCGTAACGGGATATTTATTTATCGCGCCGTTTATTCTCGGCTTTATTGCGTTTATGGCGTATCCGTTTTATCAAACCATTCGAATGGCGTTTTCGTATGTCAGATTAGACCCGCACTACAGCCGATTTGACACGATATGGCTTCCGGAATTTCGTGCGGATATTCCCGACGAATCGTTTTTTAGTGCGCTTTTTGCAAACTTTCGGCGCGCTTTTTTCGAAGATGCGGATTTTATGCGCCTCGTTATCGAAGAGGTTTGGATGATGATTTTGCTTGTTCCGGCAATCGTTGTGTTTAGTTTGTTTATTGCTGTTTTGCTTAATCGTAAATTTTTCGGGCGCGGGTTTGTGCGTGCGATTTTCTTTTTGCCGGTTATTCTCGCGAGCGGCGTGTTAGTCGGCATTGAAACGAACAACGCGCTTTTGGCTATGGTTTCGGAACAGATTCAGGCGCAAAATGCGATGCAGGCGGGCGTTACCGGGGTCATTGAGGATATGCTGGACGGCATGGTCGGCGGCGCGGGCATCGGCGATTTTTTCCAGTACATTTTGGACATTATCAATCAGATTTACACAATCGCGATGGCAAGCGGCATACAGATTTTGATTTTCCTCGCGGGACTTCAGACCATTAACCCAAGCATTTACGAGGCCGCAAGTATCGAAGGCGCGACGGGTTGGGAAAATTTTTGGAAGATAACTTTTCCGATGATTTCGCCGATGATTCTTGTTGTTGTTGTGTACTCCGTCATTGATTTTATGGTGCGAACCGACGGTGAGGTTATGGAAATGGTTGCGGCGGCAGACCAGCTTAGCGAATTTGGTTTTGCTTCGGCGATGGCGATTAGCTTTTTCATTATAATTGCCGCGATATTGGGCGTTACCGGGTTCATTATTTCAAGGGCGGTGTATTATTATGACTAAGTATTGGGCACGAAATTTAGCTACGGACAATCATTATTTAATCAAGCGAGATACCGCGCGAATTGCTGCCGGGATTTTTACGACGGTGCTTCTTTTCGGACTGTGTTTTTTGATTTTACAACCGCTTTTGCACCAATTTTCAAACTCGATTATGTCGCGAAATGATTTGTTCGACCCGACGGTTATCGCGATTCCGCGCGAGCCGACCCTTTTAAATTATTTTGACGCGATACGCTTGATGAATTATCTTGGCTCGCTTATTAACACTATTTGGATTACCGCGCTTGTTGCGGTTTTGCAAATTGTTGCGTGTACGCTTGTGGCTTATGGATTTGCGCGGTTTGATTTTCCGCTGAAACGGCTTTGGTTTGCTTGCGTGATTCTTACGGTGCTTGTGCCGCCGCAGGTTATTCGGTCGCCGCTGTTTTTGAACTTTCATTTTTTCGATTTATTCGGGATTGTCACGTTTTTTCGTGACGAACCGTTTATGCTTACAAACACCCTTACGGGCTATTTGATTCTTTCCGCAACGGCGATGGGGCTTCGAAACGGGCTGTATATCTTCATGCTTCGGCAGTATTTCCGCAACATGCCCAAGGAGCTTGAGGAATCCGCATGGGTTGACGGTTGCGGAAAATTGCGTACTTTTGTGCAAATCATGTTGCCCGATGCGGTACCGATACTAATTTCATGCTTTTTGTTTGCGTTTGTTTGGCAGTGGACCGACGGTTTTTACACGTCGATGTTTTTGCGTGATTACGGCGTAATGGCGGTGCAAATGGCGGGGCTTGGAGACGCGTTCCATTTCGATTATGTACGGCAGGTTGCCGCCGCGACGGGTACGCAGG
>WRGX01000205.1 GCA_009786975.1 Defluviitaleaceae bacterium | reverse complement strand
GTGGGGATGCTTCGGGCGTCGGGGGCGTTTGATATTTTGGGGGATTTGATTTCGCCGATTACCGACAGATTGGGGTATCCTGCGGATGCCGTGCCGCTTACGCTTATGCGGCTTGTTTCCTCGAGCGCGTCTACCGGGCTTTTGCTTGATTTGTTTGAACGGCACGGGCCGGATTCGTTTTTGGGGCAATTTGTTTCTATTATGATGAGCAGTACCGAGACTGTTTTTTACACGATGAGCATTTATTTCATGTCCATTAAGATTACAAAGACGAGGTTTACCCTTGCGGGCGCGCTTTTTGCCAACTTTTGCGGGGTTTTGCTTTCGCTTTGGATTACAGGTGTGCTTTATTCTTGATGCTTTTTTGGAGGGTGTGTTCATAGCGCGGAATGCCGAATTGGTGCGGCAAAATTTGACCGCTAAGTCGGCGTTTCGTGCTATACTCATGAAACGAAAGAAGTTCACTTTCGTTTCCGGCTGGCGGTTGCTCACGAACCGAAACTTCAGATGATTTTTGGAAGAAGTTTCGGTTCGTGAGTATATGAACACACCTTCTTATTGCGTTCGATACTATACGTTCATAGCTTCCGCAACCTCGGCGGCAAAGTCCACCTCTTTTTTCTCGATGCCCTCGCCTTTTTCATAGCGTGTAAAGCGAGTAATTTTCACGCCCTCGCCAACGGATTTTAAATACGAACCGACGGTAAACTCCGCGTCTTTTACATATTCTTGGTCAACCAGGCAGCTTTCTTTGAAGGATTTTGCCAAACGGCCTTCGACCATTTTTTCGATAACTTGAGCGGGTTTGGGCTTGTCCGCGGTTTCGTTTTCCTGCATAGCCTGCTTTGTCAGAATTTCTTTTTCGCTTGCGATATGCTCGGCGGGGATGTCTTCGCTTGAAACAAATTGTGGGGACATCGCGGCGATTTGCATACAAATATTGCGTCCCGCATCAAGCACCGCGTCGTTCATCGCGGGCGCGGAAATCAAAAGCATTGCGCCTACGCGACCGCCGCCGTGGATATATTCGACAACGGCGTCGTTCGCGCTGTCCGTTGTATAGCGCGAGAAACGACGAATGCCGATATTTTCGCCGATTGTGGCGATTTTATTTGCAAGAACTTCCTTGACGGTTTGCGAAGAATCCGCAATCCATTTTTCTTCCAACAGCTCGTCCGCCGTTTTCGCATCTGAAACAAGTGCTTGATTCGCAACTTGTTGTACGAAGGAAACGAAATCATCGTTTTTCGCAACAAAATCGGTCTCGCTGTTTACTTCAACAAGTGCGCCGTTTTTACGGTCGGGCGAAACCGCCGCCGCAACAAGGCCTTCCGCCGCGACGCGTCCGGCTTTTTTCGCCGCCGCCGCAAGTCCTTTTTCGCGCAAAATTTCCGACGCGCGTTTAACGTCGCCGCCGGCGTCAACAAGGGCGTTTTTGCACGCCGCCATGCCCGCGCCGGTCAGCTCGCGTAATTCTTTTACCATTGCCGCTGTAACTTGCATTATACGGTCACTCCTTCATTTTCAACTACTTCTTCAATTGATGTCGGCGCCGCCGCGACGGCTTGCGCAGTTGCCGGGGCTTCAAGAGCTTGTGCCGATGCCTCAAGGTCGTCGTCGGTTTGCTCGCCTTGGCGCGCCTCAAGCACGGCGTCGGCAAGTTTGCCCGCGATTAGCTTAATCGCGCGGATTGCGTCGTCGTTTCCGGGGATGACAAAATCGGCGTCGTCGGGGTCGCAGTTTGTGTCAACGATTGCAACAATCGGAATGCCCAGCGTGCGCGCTTCTTGAATCGCGATGCGCTCTTTGCGCGCGTCCACGATGAACAGCACGTCCGGCACGCGTTTCATGTACTTTACGCCGCCGAGGTTGCGCTGTAATTTTTCCATTTCATGCTCGAGCTTGGCGACTTCTTTTTTCGGCAACACCGCCATTCGCCCGTCTTCTTTCATGCGCTCAAGGTCCTTGAGGCGTTGCACGCGGAGTTGCATCGTTTTAAAATTCGTAAGCATTCCGCCCAGCCATCGTTCGTTTACATAGTACATGCCGCAACGCGTCGCTTCTTCTTTAATGCTCTCCTGTGCTTGTTTCTTTGTGCCGACGAAAAGCATTTCGCCGCCGTCGGCGATAATTTCGCTTACGGCACGGTAAGCGTCGTCGACTTTGCGCACGGTTTTTTGCAGGTCGATAATGTAAATTCCGTTACGCTCGGCAAAGATATACTCCGCCATTTTGGGGTTCCAGCGTCTTGTTTGGTGGCCGAAGTGGACACCCGCCTCAAGAAGCTGCTTCATTGAAATTACTGCCATTTTTGGCACCTCCTTTAATTTCAAAGCGACACAAGTTTTTCGCTTTGACCGCCGCAACGAGGATTTCGCCGCGTGTGGATTTTTTTACAACTTTGAGATTGTAGCGTTTTTTGTCAAACTTGTCAAAAAGCTATACAATTGAATAAAATGGGATAATATCATCAATTATCTGTTCCCTGTGCGGGAGGGGTGGCGTCATGGTTAAAAAAAATATTGTTTCCATATTAATTATCGCGGGAGTAATTTTCGCGTCGATGATTATTCAAACGATAACCATTGCTGTTTACGGGGAACGCGTGCTTTTCGGCGTGGGATTTTACAGCTTTTCATGGCTTTTTGGAATAATATCCGCCGTCATAATTTTTTTCACGAAACGTGAGGACTATAGGCTGATAAATGTATTTGCGGCGTCGTTTGTCAGTTTCCTTGCGGCAACGCCGATGACCTATGTTTTAATGTTTATCTTGACGGCTCTGACAAGGCATGAATGGGATGTTTTGTGGGCGATGGTTGTGGGGTTTCTTGTGTTTCCGCTTTTGTCAATCGCTAACGCTTTCTTTTTTACGGTTGCGTTATTGTTGTGCAATTTTATTTTTAAGCGTAACCGTATGTAGTGGCAACACGCCCTAATTGAGTTTACCTCAAAAAAACGATTTTGAAAAACGAGTCGGCGAGTGTCACTCGCCGACTCGTTTTTTTTCGTACCGAGAAGCTGCCTCCGGCTTCGAGAGAATGCGTCGCCGCCAACACATGCCCCCGGTGCCCACTGCGCGCTTGGCGCGCGGCGCGCACTTGACAACGGGCGAAAAAGACCGCATATTCTTTATAGACTTTTTATCGGGAGGCGAAGTTTATGAAAAACCTAAAAGTTCGCACAAAAATTAGCATTATTGTTGCGGTTTCGGTTTTGGCGATATTTTTCGTCGCGGCGTTTGGCATTATCCAAATGCGCCAAATGTCGACGCAATTGGATACGCTTTCCACACAAAACGTCGCTTTGCTTACGCGTCTTACGAGAATGGTTGAGTCGTTCGGAATGATTCGTATGTATGTGCGGGACTCGGTTATCGCGATTTCCGACGACCACCGCGAGGCATACATAGCGGGAATTTTCCCCTTGTACGACCAGCTCGTCGAGGACACGCGCGAATATTTGCGCGTTCTTCTTGAAAACGGGCTTGAAAACACGGAGGAATACCTCGTCGCGCGGCATATTTACGAGCAGCTTCCAGGTGCGGCGGAAATCGTTGTAAGCATCGTCGAGATGACGCAGCGCGGCGAACTTGAGGCGGCGGCATATCGAATCGAAACGGTTTGTGTGCCGTTTAACGATGCGATTGCGGCGGAACTTTCGCGCCTTGCCTCCATAAACGAAAGACGCGCGGAAACAGCTACGGCGGACGGGCTTAACGTTGCCGAGGCTTCTATGTGGATTTCGATTATTGTCGCGATTATTGCAATCGCGATTTTGTTGGTTTTGGGCATAACGGTGCGTCGCTCCATCGCGCATCCCATTGAAAAAATGATGAACATAATGCGCGATTTGGCAATCGGCGAATTGAACGTACGCTTCGAGGAAGTACGGCGCGACGAAATCGGCCAACTCGCCGCCGATGTCCACAGCCTAACAAGCGTAATTCGCTCGCTGACAAGCGACTTTTTGGAGCTGGAACATCAGGTAAACACCAACGGAAATATCAGCTATCGCATGGACCCCGACATATATTTGGGCGTCTTTCGCGAATTTTGCGAACGCGGAAACGCTTTGGTTGAAAACGCAAACCACGATATGTCGCTGGTATTCGAGGTGCTTGAGGCAATCGGCGACGGCAATTTTGACATAAAAGTCCAGCAATTGCCCGGCGAAAAAGCCGCGATTAACCAGCACTTCGACGTAATCGTAAACAGCTTACGCGAAATCCACGGCGAAATCGCGCATCTCTTCCACAATGCCGCGCTTGGAATTTTGGATGTTTACGCCGACGAGGACAAATACAAGGGCGACTGGGGCAAGCTGATTCGCGAAATGAATAACTTGCTCGGAACCGTTGCCGACCCGATTGCGGAAATCGAAATTTCCCTCGCGGAAATGGCGATGGGTAATTTTAACACGCCCGTTAAAGGCGACTACAAAGGCGCGTTCGACGCGCTGAAACAAACAGTAAATTCAACCGGCGAACAGCTCATTAACAACGTCGATGAAATCACGGGCATCTTAAAAGCACTTGCCGCCGGCGATTTAACCGTACCGATTGACCGCGCCTACATCGGCTCGTATCGCCCGATTAAAGAGGCGTTAATCTCAATTTTGAAATCGCTTAACCACTCGCTGTGGGAAGTTCAGGGCATTGCCGCAAAAGTTCAAGAAGGCTCGGAGCAAATGGCAAATAACGTGACAACTCTCGCATCCGGCGCGACGAGACAAACCGAGGCGATAAAAAATCTGAACGAGTCCCTTGAGTCCATCAACGAAAAAACGCGCCTGAGCGCGGAACGTGCAACAACCGCAAACGAGCGTTCCACCCTTTCGACCAACAGCGCGAAAAGCGGCACAGCCGACATGGAAACCATGATTGCGACAATCGAGGGCATCAAAGCGTCGTCGGCGAATATTACAAAAATAATCGAATTGCTTCAAAATATCGCGTTCCAAACGAACCTTCTCGCGCTTAACGCGTCCGTCGAGGCGGCGCGTGCGGGCGAACACGGCAAGGGCTTCGCCGTTGTTGCCGACGAGGTCAGAAGCCTCGCGACTCGAAGCCAAGCCGCCACGCAAAGCTCCATCGCGGAAATCGACGAATCCCTTCGCAAAATCGACGAGGGCATGACCGTCGCCGCAGGAACCGCCGATTCACTTTCAACGATTGCGGCTCACGTTGCCGAAGTTTCGTCGCTTGTCTCGCAAATTACAACGATGGCGCAAGAACAAGCCGTGTCAATCGAGCAAGTTTATTTGGGCGTAAACGATATTTCGCAGACAATCGAGGCAAGTTCGGCGACAACATTCGAATGCTCCGTCGCAAGCCAAGAGCTTAGCGTGCAGGCAGAAATGCTGAAAAAAGCCGTAGAGGTCTTCAAAGTCAGGCCGCCGCGCGAAGTTTTCCTAAAAATGCAGGAGGCAGCGCGCATACAAGAGGCGGCAGGAGCGGCTGTTGAAATGGACACCGGCGAGTTTTAGAAAACCGCTGCGAACAGATGGGTTTCTTGAACTCGACAATACCTGACCATGTTTTCGATGAAAATCCCGTAACCGCGGGTTGGGTCTTGCACGAAAACATGGGTTATCGCGCCGATGATGTGTCCGTTTTGCAAAATCGGGCTGCCGCTCATGCCTTGTACAATGCCGCCGGTTTGCCGCAGTAAATCGTCGTCGGTTATGCGAATCACAAAGCCCTTTGTTTCGTCGGCGGGGTTTAAATTCACGCTCTCGATTTCAAGTTCATATGAAGCCACCTCGGTCCCGGACACGTTTGTTAAAACTGTTGCGGGGCCTTCTTGTATTTGCGTGCGATTTGCGATGGGATAGCGCGGCAGATTTTCGAATTGCGTGCAAACATCGGGCGCAAGTGTGCCGAAAATTCCGCTTGTGCAATTAATCGAAATTGTGCCGAGGGAAACGGAGGTATCGACCTCGCCCTCAAGCTCGCCCGGAACCCCGCGAACCCCGCGCTGTACCGAAGTCACCGTCGACGGCATAATTCTGCCGCTTCGAACGGACAGCAGGGTTTTCGTATCAACATCGAGAATCCCATGCCCAAGCGCGCCGAAATCGCCCGATTCCGGACAGAAAAATGTAAGCGTGCCGATGCCCTTTGTCGAATCGCGAACCCATACGCCGATGCGGCGCGTGTTGTCCTTCGCGGCGATTTCGGGCGTTATCGCGACTTCGAATTCATCGTCGTCGCGCCGTATTAAAAACGTGATTTCGCCCGTGCTTTCGGCAACGAAATTTTCCAAATCTTCTTTGTATTGAATCGGCTCATCGTTTGCGCGCAAAATTAAATCGCCGCCGCGCAAAATATCTTCGGCGGGATGGAAGATTTCGCCGTTTTCGCCCTGAAACGAGCTTGTCCCCAGCACCATAACGCCGTCGGTGTTGATTCGTACGCCGATTGCAACCCCAAGCGGAACGACCTCGATTTCCGGCACAACATCCAGCGCGATTCGCCTAAGCGGCACGCCAAACGCCGTGATAACCATTTCGTCACAGCCGCGACTCCCGGTTTGAATCGTGCGTGACCGCCCTGCGATGCTCACGTTGTACGTCGAATATTCCGTCAGTCGAAGTTCAGCCGGAAACCGCAGGAGATGCGCAAAACTCCCAAGCGCGTAGCCCGAAATCACGCAAAAAAATAAGACCGCAAAAACTTTAAATCCGCGAAACATATAAAAACGCCCCCTTCAGCAAGATAGTTTTCCTTATCTTTGCCGAAAAGGGTTTTTCATATACGAAATATTCGTTCTGCGTTCGCCACGATAAATGCCTGCGCGTTTTCGTTGAACAAATTTATTTGCACTTGTTCGCCGCGAATTTCGCGGGATTCGCTTGTTATGCCGAGGGCGATGCCTTCTTCTGTTGGGATTTTTGCGGTTTTTGTGTCTTTTTCGATTACGGACATATAGCCTTTTGTTACAAGCCAGTCGTTGATGCGGCGGCCGGTGATTTTGTCGTGTCCGCTTTGCAAAAGGGCGCAGTTTATTTTGTCGGCGAGTACTGAAACCGTTATGTTTTCCGGGGTTGTTTCGATTTTGGCGGGGTCGAATTCGGGGGGAGGGGAGGTGGGAATTTCCGCGTCGATTGTGGCGGCGAACTCGTTGATTTTTTCTAAAAATTGCAAGGCGTATTTTTCGGCTTTTATTGCGCCGACGCCGGATACATTTAGAAATTCTTCCTGTGTGGTCGGCATTTTTATGCACATGTCCGTTAGGGTGCTGTCGTGGAAAATTACGAAGGCGGGGAGGTTTTGGGTTTTTGCGATTTCGAGGCGGAGTGCTTTTAGGGCGGCTAAAAGTTCGGCGTTTACGGGGCGGTATGTTGCGGCGGAGTGGGATTTTTTTGTTTGCGATTTTTGCTCGAATTTTTTTGCGAATTTATTTAATGGGTTGGCTTTCATAAAAATTTGCGCGTCGGGAGAGAGTGCCTCTTTTGCGCGGGGGCCACGCTTGATTATTGGGTATTTTTCCGCTGTTTTTATAAGATATTCCTCGTGGATTAAATGGCTTATTATTTCGTCGAGTTGCGCGGCGGATTTTTCGTTTATGCCAAAGGTCGAGAGTTTGTCCAGCCCGAAGTTTTGGACTTTTGCGTTTGATTTTCCGCGTAAAACGTCGATGACCAGGCCCGTGCCGAAGCGTTCTTTCATTCGAATTACGCAGGAAAGAATCTGTTGTGCGTCGGTTGTTATGTCGGAAATTTCGAAAACGGTTTCGCAGTTTACGCAGTTGCCGCAGTTTTCTTCGCGCGTTCGGGTTTCGCCGAAATATTCCAAAATGAATGCTCGCAGGCAGTCGCTTGTTGTGCAAAAACGCTCCATTTCGCGCAGACGCTCCGTGCCTTGTTGGTCTTCGTTAATCAAGAATAAATTGGTGCCAACATCGCCTTTGGAGTACAAAAGCAGGCAGTCCGCGGGTTCGCCGTCGCGTCCGGCGCGGCCGGCTTCTTGGTAGTATCCTTCGGGGTCTTTTGGCATGTTGAAATGCACGACGAAGCTGACGTTCGATTTGTCTATTCCCATTCCGAACGCGTTTGTTGCCGCCATTATTTGCACGCGGTCGTGCAGGAAATCGTCTTGGTTTTTGCGGCGTTCGGCGTCGGAAAGGCCGGCGTGATAACGCGACGCGCTGTGTCCCGCTTCGTTTAATTTTTCGCAAACGGATTCGACCGTCGCGCGAGTCGAGCAGTAGACGATTCCGCTTCGCTCGCGTTTGTCCGACAAAAATTCCGCAAGCGCGGCGAATTTATCTTTCGGGTGTTTTACGTCAAAATACAGGTTCGGGCGGTCGAAGCCCGACACCAAAATTTGGGGTTTTTCGAGGGCGAGTTGCACGGAAATGTCCTCTTTCACGCGCGGCGTCGCCGTTGCCGTAAACGCCGAAACTACGGGGCGTTTTTTCAAACGCGAGACGAATTCGGGGATTTGCGTGTAACTCGGGCGAAAATCCTGCCCCCATTGCGAAATGCAATGCGCCTCGTCAACCGCGAGCATCGAAATTTCCGCCGATTCGGCAAAATACAAAAAGTCCGGAGAGAGCAGGCGTTCCGGTGCTATGTAAATCAATTTGTACGCGCCGTTTTTGGCGTTATCGAGTGCTTTGTAAATCTGCCGCTCCGTCAGCGACGAATTTATAAACGCCGCCGGGATTCCCGACTGCGTCAGCGCGTGAATTTGGTCCTTCATCAACGAAATAAGCGGCGAGACAACAAGTGTCACGCCGCCGAAAATCATCGCAGGTACTTGAAAACACAGGGATTTTCCCGCGCCCGTCGGCATTATACCCAAAACATCGCGTCCGGATAAAATGCCGCCGATTAGCGACTCTTGCCCCTCACGAAATGTATCATAGCCGAAATATTTTTTTAGGATTTCGCTTGCGGTCATCCTCGGTCTGTGCGTTTTTTCCAGTCGCGCAGGAACGGCGGCGTGATGTCTTCATTTATAAGGCGGAAATTCGATTCGCGGATTGGCGTCAATTCCTCGCGCTCGTCCATCGCGGTTTGGATGTCGGGGGGGCCGTCGTGGGACGCGTAGGGGTCGGCGGGGCGTTGCGCGGGGGTTCCGGCGGAAAGCGCGGGGGTCTCGTCAAGACCGGTTGCAACAACGGTTACGCGCACTTCGTCTTTTAAACCGTCGTCGATTGTCGCGCCGAACATTACTTCTGCGTCGGGGTCAAGCGCGCCGCCTACGAACGCCGCGGCGTTTGAAAGGTCGCGAAGCCCCATGCTGTTGTCGCCGGTAAAGCTGATTATTACGGCTTTCGCGCCACTTATGGAGGTTTCCAAAAGCGGGCTGTTTATCGCTTCTTTTATCGCGGTTTCAATTTTATTTTTGCCCGAGGCGCGGCCGATTCCCATGTGCGCGACGCCTTGGTCTTCCATAACGGTTCGAACGTCGGCAAAGTCGAGGTTTACAAGCCCGTCGTCCAAAATAACGCCGCTTATTCCCACGACGCCTTGATGCAACACTTCGTCCGCACGGCGGAACGCATCCACAAGGGAAACATCGTCGCCGACAATGGATAGCAGCCGTTCGTTCGGGATAATTACAAGAGTGTCAACGGATTTACGCAGTTCCGCGATGCCCGCAAGGGCGTTTCGCATACGCGGCCCGCCTTCGAACGCAAAAGGTTTCGTTACAACGCCAACGGTAAGTATGCCCATTTCGCGGGCGATTGCGGCAATTACGGCGGCCGCGCCCGTTCCCGTTCCGCCGCCCATTCCGGCGGTGATGAACAAAAGGTCGGTATTATCGACGGCGTTCGCGAGCATATCGCGAGATTCTTCGGCGGCGCGACGCCCGGTTTCGGGCTTTCCGCCCGCGCCGAGTCCGCGCGTAAGTTTCTCGCCGAGTTGAATTCGCATGGATGCCTTGGACTTCGCCAGAGCTTTATTGTCGGTATTCGCGGCGATAAATTCGATGTTTTCTATGCCGTCCTCAACCATTCGGTCAACGGCATTGTTTCCGCCGCCGCCGACTCCGATTACCTTAATCCGTGCTTTTAACTCTGCTGTGTTATCAATATCAATCAACGTGGGTACCCCCCGGCTAATTATTTTTTGTCAAATGTGATAATACAAAAAAAAAACGCGCTTGTCTATAGAAAATGCCGAAAAAAGTTGGCGAAAAAGAGAAAATTTTTACCATGAAAAAAACGAGTCGGCGAGTGACACTCGCCGACTCGTTTTTTTTATACGCCGGTAAACGGCTCCCGGCTTCGAGAGAATGCGTCGCCGCCGACACGTGTCCCCGGTGTCCACTGCGCGCAGTGCGCGCTTTTATTGTAAAACAGGAAACTGCTCCCGGCTTCGAGAGAACGCGTTGCCGCGACACATGTCCCCGGTGCCCATCGCGCGCTTGGCGCGCTCTATTGAGGGGGTTTCGTGCCGGGCTTGCGGAGATATCGACCCAGTGTTTTTTGAAACACCGTCCATTTTCCGGGGGTTGTGTCCTTGTCGTAGACGTCGGCGAACGTTGTCAGTTTTGCGTCGATGTTATCGGCGAAGTGGAGGAGCATGGCTTCGGGCGTCGCGGGGATTTTCGGCGAACCGAACTCGAGTTCGCCGTGATGCGCGATTATACAGTGCTTGATTAGCGACGCAATTTCGTGGGGAAAGTCCTCGATTTTGGCGATTTCCGCCGAAACCATTTCAACCCCCAAAATTATATGCCCAAGCATTTGCCCGTCGTCGGTGTATTCGTTTTGCGGCAGGGGTGACAGCTCGTGAATTTTGCCGATATCGTGCAAAAGCGCGCCCGCAAGAAGCACGTCGGCATCCACATATTTATACCGCGCGCCGAGGAATATGCAAATTTCCGCAACGGAAAGTGTATGCTCCAAAAGGCCGCCCATGTACGCGTGGTGCATGTACATCGCGGCAGAGCTGTTTTTAAACGCCGCCTCGTTCGCGCCGAAAATATTTTTCAGCAAAGTCTTCACAAAAGAATTTTTCACGGATTTTATAAGCGCGGAAACCTTGTCGTACATCTCGCCGATATCTTTTTCCGTGGTCGGGATAAAATCGGAGGCGACATATTCGCCCTCGCGCGAGCGGCGAAGTTTTGTAATTTTAATTTGAAGCTCGCCGAGATACGAACCGACTGTCCCATCAATTTTAACAATATCGCCTTCGTTGAACGCGCCGATATCGTTCGTCATTTCCCAAATTTTCGCCTCGATTACGCCTGTTTTGTCCTGCAATTTAAGCGACAAAAACGACTTCCCCGCGCGGGATTCGCGGCTCTCCTTTTTTTTGCACAAATAATGCTCGACAACACGTTCGTGCTCGAGCAAGGTTTTAATGTACTTCATCACAATCCCCCATCAATTATCTAAACATTAAAGCGAACTAGTATCACGTCGCCGTCTTTCACAATATATTCTTTGCCTTCGATGCGGACTTGGCCCTTTTCCTTTGCGGCGGCGTATGTTCCCGCCGCGACTAAATCGTCGTAGGCAACGACTTCGGCGCGGATAAAGCCGCGTTCGAGGTCGCTGTGGATTTTTCCGGCGGCGGCGGGAGCTTTGGAATTTTTACGAACGGTCCACGCGCGAACTTCCTTCGGCCCCGCGGTAAGGAAACTGATTAACCCCAAAAGCTCGTAACCCGCGGAAATCAGCCGCGCAAGCCCGTTTTCTTTTATGCCCGCCTCGGCAAGAAACATCTCTTTTTCCTCGGGGTCAAGCGTCGCGATTTCGGCCTCGAGCTTCGCACAGGAGATGAAAATTTTTGTGCCTTCGCTTGCGGCGAAATTTTCGAGGGATTTCAGCGCGTCGGATTCGCAATTGACTTCGAGGTCGCTTTCGGCGATGTTTGCGGCGTAAAGTACGGGTTTTTGCGTGATAAGCGTAAAACTTTCGACGAGTTTAAGGTCCTCCGGCTCGTCCCAAGTGAGGCTTCGCGCGGGCTTGCCGTCCTCGAGGGTTTCGGTTATTTTGCGCAAAATTTCTTCCTCGCGCTTGTAAGACTTGTCGGTTCTCGCGACTTTTTCAACCTTTGCGAGACGCCGCTCCAGCATTTCAAGGTCGGCGAAAATAAGCTCGAGGTTAACGGTTTCGATGTCGCGAATCGGGTCGATTGTGTCATGCACATGCGCGATATTTTCGTCCTCGAAACAGCGAACAACATGAATAAGCGCGTCGGATTCGCGAATGTGGGACAAAAATTGATTGCCCAAGCCTTCGCCGCGCGACGCGCCTTTTACAAGCCCCGCGATATCAACCATCTCGATTGACGCAGGAACAACGGACTTCGATTTGTAGATTTCGTTCAATTTTCCAAGCCGTTCGTCGGGGACGGGAACGCGCCCGACGTTTGGGCTTACCGTGCTAAACGGATAGTTTGACGCCTCTGCGCCTGTTTGCATTATTGCGTTGTAAAGCGTACTTTTTCCTGCGTTTGGCAGGCCTACGATTCCGAGTTTCATTTTAAAACAAGTCCCTTCGCAAAATATTTAAATTTTTTAGCGCGTCGGCGTAATTAAAGTCCTCGATTTGCCTGCAAATTATATAGGCTTCGGGAATTGCGCCGAGTTCGTCAAGAAAGTCGAGACAGGCGGCGTTGTTTGCTTCCAAAAACGGCTCGAGCCTGTTTAAAATCACCAACAGCTCATCCGGATTCGGCAACGCGGACTCGGTCGTTATGCCCGCCAAAACGCGCAAAATCTCCGCTTCAAGCGTGTACATATTTTCGGCGGAGGGCATTTCCCCCGCAACAAGCGTGTGTTCAATGTGTTGCGCGGCGTTTGCTAACGCGGATTCGTGAATCAGACCTGCCACACTTTTAAGCGTGTGCGCCAAAAGACGCGCGTGGGCTGTGTCGCCTGTTTTAACAGCGGCGGATATTTCGGCAAAAGTGTTTTTATGTCTTTGCACAAAAAGACGCTTCAGTTTCTCAATCAAGCCTGCATCGTGCCGAAACTCGTAAATATTGCTCTTTACTTCGTTGTGTACTTTTCGCGCCGCTTCGATTACTTCGAGGGACTGTTTGTCACGCACGAATTGATGCAAAACCTCGTCGAGATGCTTTGCTTGAATCGGCTTGGAAATAAATCCGTCGAAACCGTGCCGTTTAAATTCTTCGGAAACACCGACAATCGCGTTTGCCGTAATCGCGACAATTGGCTTGCTATAGCCCATTTCGCGTAAATTTTGCATCGCGACCATCCCGTTCATGACGGGCATCATATGGTCCATAAAAATAATATCGTACGTTTTGCCGCTTTTTACTTTTTCAATCGCCTCGATGCCGCTTGTGCAAACTTCAATTCGCAGGTCGTAAAACGACAAAAGTCCCTTGATTACATAGATGTTTTCGCTTACGTCGTCCACAACAAGCACGTTTCCGTACGGCATCGGCTCCGGCACAAAGGATAGCCTTTTTCCGGGTGTGTTGATTTCAAAGTGCTCTAGCTTTTTCGCCAATTCCTTGCCGATTACGCTGGATTTTGCGTATTTTTGCGGGATTCGGAGGTGGACATTTGTGCCGATTCCGGGTTCGCTTTCGATTAAAATTTCGCCGCCCATCATGCGAATCAGGCTGTACACAATCGAGACGCCAAGCCCGGTTCCGCCGATTTCGCGGTTTTCATACTCGTGAAAACGCAAATAGTCGCCGCTTAGAAGCCGAACCTGTTCTTTTGTCATGCCGAGGCCTGTGTCGCGCAGGGTTATCGCCAAGACCATGGAATCCGCGCGCCAATCAAGCTCTACCGAGCCTTTTTCCGTATATTTGAACGCGTTTGACAACAAATTGCTCATTATTTGCTTTATGCGCAAACTGTCGCCGAACAGGCGAGTCGGCATGTTTTCGTCAACACGCAAGCTAAACACAATGTCCTTGTTGCTTAAAAAAACGGAGTGGAGCTGCGTTACGTCGCTTATCATTTCTGCTGTTTCGTATTCTTTTTCGACAAGCTCCATTTTATCCGACTCGATTTTTGATAAATCCAGCACGTCGTTCACAATGTGCAACAGCATGTTTGCCGATGAGTGTATTTTTGCAAAAGACTCTTCACATTGGGGCGACAAACCGGGCTTTTGCAGCTCAATTTCCGCGATGCCCAAAACGGCCGTAATCGGCGTGCGAAGTTCATGGCTCATTCGCGCGAGAAAGCGGCTTTTCGCTTCTCCCGTTTCTTCGGCAACTTGCCTGCGGCGGCGTTCGCTTTCGACTTTTCGCTCCTCGCGCAAGTCGCGAACGTAGCAAACAATCATAAATGTGTCGTCGTAATCAACGCGCACGAGGTGTACATACGTAGGCAAATCCTCGCCGTGAGCCGTAAAGTGGTCAAATTCCATGGAAAATCGTCCGGTTTCCGCCGTCGATTCGAACGCTCTTCGCACAACTTCGCGCGTTGACTCTCCGCCGGGCTGGATTTCGGGGAACATTTCAAAAAACCGCTCGCGAAACGCCATAACAAAATCGTTCTTGCTTCCAAAATCGAACATGCTTACAGCGGCTTCGTTGCACTCGAACATGGTAAACGTCGTATCATAGCATGTTACACACATCGGCGCGGCGTCAACAATGCTTTGGATGCGCCGACGTTGAAATTCTTGCGTGGTGTGAATTTTATGCATTCGAAATTCCCCCGTCCGAATTCTCCGTTCTGCGAATTAAATTTTAACATTTCGAGAGCGTCTGTCAATATTTAGAAACTGTGCGCAAGGTGGGGGCGTGCGCAGGTGAAAACAGGTCACGCAATAAATCGAGTCGGCGAGTGTCACTCGCCGACTCTTTTTTTTTGGTGTGATTTTGGTGTGATTTTATTGAACACAGGTTCTAAATCACAAATATCCGCGCTACACTCATGGTAGTAAGAGAGTATTTTATGCGGAGTGATACTGTATGACGAAAACCGTGCGAGTTGCCTGCCTTTATCGCGTTTCTACAAAAAAGCAAGTAGAGGAAAACGACATTCCGATGCAAAAAAACGCTTGTAACGAGTTTATCCGCTCGATGCAGGGGTGGGTTTTGGCTAAGGAATATTATGAAAAAGGCGTGTCGGGTTATCATAAATCCGCAGAACAAAGAGATATTTTGCAACAAGTTCGCACGGACGCGCAGTGCGGACTGTTTGACATTTTACTGGTGTTCATGTTCGACCGCTTGGGACGGCGCGAGGATGAAACACCGTTTATTGTTGAGTGGTTTGTGAGCCAGGGCATCGAGGTTTGGAGCGTTAAGGAGGGGCAGCAACGTTTTGAAAACAGGGCCGACAAATTGATTAACTATATTCGATTTTGGCAATCCGGCGGCGAAAGCGAAAAAACTTCCATGCGCGTAAAAGAAAAACACAAGCAAATGGTCGAGGAAGGGAAATATCGTGGAGGAACTCCGCCATATGGCTATAAACTGGTGGAGTCCGAAAATAAAAACCCAAAGGGCTACAAGCTAAAAAAACTTGCCGTCGATGAAAAAGAAAGCGAGGTCGTCAAAAGTATTTTCAGGCTTGTTTGTGAAAATGGTTACGGAGGACATCGGGTAGCCAAATACTTAAACGAGCGAGAAATAAAGACTAAACGAGGAAATTATTGGACAACAGACGCGGTTATGTCGCTTTTGAAAAATCCAATTTACAAGGGCTACTATGTGTCGGGCAAAAGGCCGTCCACTCGCGGAGAGAGTAAGCGGGTAAGCCCCGAAAACTGGATTTACTCAAACGAACAAATGCCGGAACTTACAATTATAAATGAAGCCACATGGTCGCTTGCGGAAGAAATAAGGGAGTCACGAAAAGCAAATACGGGCAAATATCCAAAGCAAACCAAGGGCCCGCTTCTGTTTGTGGGGTTAGCGAAATGCGCATCCTGCGGCGCAAATATGGGGTCGCGATACGCCGTTAAAAAGTGGACACGAAAAAGCGACAACAAAGAGATTAAGTTTTTGCAACCCAAATATATTTGCTTCGGCCGCAGGGCGACAAACCCCTGCACCGGGCAACGGACGTTTAGCCAAAAGAAAATTGACCCCGTTGTAACGGAAGAAGTTTATGCGTACCTAGATTCTTTGCAAACCCTTGATTTGTCATCAAAAATTGACAAAATGCAGGGCAAAATAAAACAAAACGTCGAAAGCGATTTGCAAGATATAAAAACGCAAATTGCAAAAGCACAAAAGGAACTTGATTTGCTGAACAACGAAATCATTAAAACCCTTACAAACGAAAGCAGTTTTACCTCCGAGCAACTTTCCAAAATAATCTCGAAAAAAGAAGATGAATTAAAAAATCTTGCGAAAACCGAGGAAAAATTGCAACAAGAACTTTCCGCAGGATTAAAGTGTGAAAATTCGAAGAAGGAAACGCGGGCGACCAATTTTCATAAGGAATTTGTGCGTTCAGCGAATGGCGAAAAGTGTGAAAATTCGAAGAAGGAAACGCGGGCGACCAATTTTCATCAGGAATTTGTGCGTTCAGCGAATGGCGAAAAGTGTGAAAGCACTTTTGTTGAACTGCAATCCATGATACCGAGCTGGCGGCAAGAATTCGAATCGTCCGAAACGGATGTGCAAAAAATGCTTTTAGCGAAACTCATAGATTCCGTTTTGATTTCAAACGACGGAATGGGCGTACATTTTAAATTTAATATTTTTGATTTGTCATAAGGGGTTGAGGATATGGCACTAAGGCGCGTTGCTTGCCTGTATCGTGTAAGCACGAAAAGTCAGATTTTCGACGACGATATTCCCATGCAAAAAAAAGCCTGCGCTGATTTCATTAAAAAGCAGCGCGTTTGGGCGTTGGAAAAAGAATATATCGAAAAAGGCGTGTCGGGTTATCACAAGTCGGCGGACGAGCGAGATGCGTTGATACAGCTGAAAAAGGACGCAACCGCCCGAAAATTCGATATTTTGCTTGTGTTTATGTTTGACCGCTTGGGCAGGCGCGAGGATGAAACTCCGTTTGTCGTTGAATGGCTTGTGGCGCAAAATATTGAAGTGTGGAGCGTTAAGGAGGGGCGTCAACGCTTCGACGACCACGCGGATAAGCTGATAAATTACATGCGATACTGGCAATCAAGCGGAGAAAGCGAAGACAATTCGATGCGCGTGGCCGAAAAACATAACGGGTTGGTCAAAGACGGGAAATTTCGCGGAGGCGTGCCGCCCTACGGCTACAAATTGGAGTATTCCGGCGAATTTAATAAAAAGGGGCACGAGCGAAAAAAACTTGTTATTTTTGAACCGGAGGCAACAATTGTAAGAAAAATTTTCGAGCTGTCCTGCAATGTCGACATGGGGAGCTTCAAAGTGGCGAAATTTTTGAACGAGTCGGGAATTGTGACCCGAACGGGAAAAAATTGGACTGTACCGGTAATTGTACGAATGTTAAAAAACCCTGTGTACAAGGGCGACTATGTGGCGGGAAAGGTGCGGCGCGCGCGCGGAAAAAGGGTTGCAATGCCAAAAGAAACTTGGGTACATACAAAGGAAATTATACGGGAGCTGATAATCGTTGACGAAGCCGTGTGGGATAAGGCAAATGCGAATATATCCCTGCGAACCGCAACGTCAAATTCAACCCCGCAGGAAAAAAGTGAGTTTTTGTTGTCCTCGATTGCATACTGCGGGTGTTGCAAGTCCGGGATGCATCCGAGAACTGCCCGCACTAAGCGGCAATTAAAAGCGTCCGGCGAGACAGCGGTTTATCCGTCGAAATATTATTTATGTCCGAAAAAATTGCGAATGGGAAACTGTGACGGGCAGTTTCAATACGGCATTAAAAAAATCGAAGCCGTTGTTTTAGACGAAATATATTCGTATTTGGAAAACATAAAAGCTGTGGATATATCGCGTTTTGCAAAAGCCCATAAGGAAAAATTGCTGAAGGACGAAAAAACGAAGTCAAGAAAAATAATCGCGCTGAAAAAAGAGATGGTTCGGCTCGAGGACGAAATACTGAAATGTTTAAGCGGAGACTCCGCGTTTTGCGAAAATCAAATTGCCCAAACTATGCGCGACAAGGCTGATGCATTGTCCGCACTGGAGCAAAAACGTGATTTTGCAAGGGCAAAGACAGCGGCTGTTATCGGTCGATTGGACGAAATTGTTTCATTTAAAAAATCCATCGTTTCGTGGAAGATGGAATTTTCACAAGCTGATATCGAAAATCAGAAGAAAATAATCGGCATGGTCATAGATTGTGTGTACATTTCCCCCAAATCTGTTGATGTTATCTTCAAGTTATCTTCAGATGCAGCGGATACTTGTAATAAGTCCGAATCTATGCGATAATCGTCCCGATGCACGGTTCAGAGTGGGGGGAGGCATTTCACATGAATACATATTGTATAAATACACGGGACGCAAAAGAAGGTATGATTGTTGCCGAACCGACGTATTTTACTACAAAGTCCGACACGCAAATGCTTGCGGCTCCTACGGGAGCGGAGCTTGACAAAAATTTGATAGATTACATGATTGCGCGGGGCGTGAAAACAGTTGAGGTGTTTTCCGACGTCCCGCTTGATGACATCGTTGTTGCGCGTCCGAAAAAGACACTCAAATACAAGCCGCCCGAACAACCCGAGCAGTTGAAGCCCGTTGTACCCGTGGTAAGCGAGGAATTGAAGGAAGAAGCGGTTGGTTGTGTTAAGGATTTATTTGATTGTCTTTCCGCAAAAGACGGCGTAAATAAAACCACAGCCTACAAATGCGTAAGCGAAGTCGAAGGTATTGTCGATGACTTGGTGGAGATTTTATCGGCGGACAGTACAAGCCTTGTTCACATAAGCAATTTGAAATCCTTTGACGACTATACTTTTCATCACTCATTGAGCGTTTCACTTTTGGCGATGGCAACCGGGCGAGAGCTTGGGTTTGACGAAAAAACATTGTTCCGCCTCGGGCGTTGCGCGATTATGCATGATATTGGAAAACAGGCCGTCCCCAAAGAAATTATCAATAAAAAAGGCCGCCTTAACGCCCGAGAATTCGAAATCGTAAGACAGCATGTTTTTTTAGGTGCGTCAACCTTGAAGGCGAATGATATCGGCGACGAAGAGCTTTGGGACGCGATTATGTGTCACCACGAAAAAATTAACGGCTCGGGGTATCCGAAAAAACTTAAAGGCACGAAAATTCCGCTTTTTGCCAAAATTATTTCCGTGGCAGATGTGTATGACGCGATTACATCGTATCGTTCCTACCGTAATCCCATGCTTCCGTCGGAAGCGTTTAACATTATTTTCAAGGAAGTCGGCGTTTCCTTTGAATATCCGGTTGTGAAGGCGTTTTTCGCAAAGCTGGAGCTTTATCCGCTAAATACAATCGTTGTACTTTCCGACGGTCGCTTGGCAGTTATTCACGACAGCGATACAAAGTTTCGCCTGCGTCCTGCCGTTCGCCTGTGGGGCAGCGACGAAATTATTTACCTCGCCGCTACCGCAAATCGCGATTTGCACATCGTAGATGTGATGAGACCGGATGAAATTCCTGCCGATTATTTGGTGAAGTAAAGGGCTATGCGTGCATGTTAATTTCCGTCAAATGTGCATAAAGCCCGCCGCGTTCGACTAATTCGTCGTGAGTGCCGATATCCTCGACGCGACCTTCATTGAGGACGATAATTTTATCGGCCTTTTTTATTGTGGACAAACGATGCGCGATAATTACCGTTGTGCGATTGCGCATTACGTCGTCCATTGCGTCGCGGATTTGCCGCTCGGTTTCGACATCGACGGCGGCGGTGGCTTCGTCGAGGATTAGAATGGGGCGGTCGCGAAGGACGGCGCGGGCAATCGAAACGCGCTGTTTTTGTCCGCCGGAAAGGCGCAGGCCGCGCTCGCCGACGAACGTATCGTAGCCTTCGCTGAGTTCGCCGATAAAATCGTCGGCGCGGGCGAGGCGCGACGCGGCTATGATTTCCTCGCGGCTTGCTTCGGGGCGGCCGTAGCCGATATTTTCCGCCAGTGTGTCGTTGAAAAGAAACACGTCCTGTATTACGTTGCTCATGGAATGGCGGAGGGATTTTAGCGAAACGTCGCGTAAATCATGCCCGTCGAGGGTTATTGTGCCGTCAATCGGGTCATAAAATCGGTTCAGCAGGTTTATAAAAGTTGTTTTTCCCACGCCCGTCGGGCCGATAAGCGCGACAACCTCGCCCGGTTTTATTTCAACGGAGATGTTTTTTAACACGTCGTTGCCATCTATATAATGAAAGGATACGTCGTCGAAAATGATATGCCCCTGCACTTTTTTGAGTTCGTGTGGGTTTTCGCGCTCTTTTACGTCGATTTCGGCGTCGAGAATTTCAAAGACACGTTCTGCACCCGCGATTGCGGTTTGCAAGTCTTCGTTCACCCGCGCGAGCATGGTTACGGGCTGGTAAAAAATATTCAGGAACATGATAAACGCCACTATATCGGCAATCATCGCGGGGTTGGCGAGTGCCATGTATCCGCCGTACGCGATTACGATAACGCTTCCGATGCTTGATAAATACTGCACAGAACTGCCGTACGCCGCAGAAAGCCTGAGTGCGCGCAAAATCGCAACAGCGTGGGCGCGGGCGGTTTTGCGGATTTTTTCCTTCTCGCGAGAATGCTGGTTAAAAACCTGTATTTCCTTCATGCCGGAAATATTATCCTGCAAACTCGCGTTTAATTCGCCCAAAACTTCCTGCCCCTCGCGGAAAATCGGCAGGACTTTTTTTGCGAAAACAACCGAAATAATCACCAGCGCGGGCATCGCAACAAGCGACAACGCCGCAAGTTGCCAGTTTATCGCAAATAAAATTATCGCGACGCCGATTAAAATCGCCGCGTTTACCAAAATGTCGGGCACTGCGTGGGCGATTAAAACCTCGATGTTCTGCGTGTCGTTCACAACGCGCGACATTATTTGTCCCGTTTGTTTGTCGTGATAAAATTTCATGGAAAGCCTTTGCAATTGCGCGTAAATTCGCGTGCGTAAATCCGCAACAAAATGCCACGCCGCATAGTGCGTGTAGTACGAACGTATGTACGCGCAAATCGCCTGCGCGAGGTACACTGCCGCAAGAATCAAGCCAAGCCGCAACGCCTCCCGCGCCAAAGTTTCCGCCGCCGCCTCGCCCGAGACAACCATATTCGTAAGCTCGCGCACAACCAACGGCGCGTAAAGCTGCGCCGCCGTCATTCCGACGATGGCGATAAGCGCGACTGCGAGGTATCCCCAATAATTTCGCGATGCTTTTATTAGTTTGATTGCGAGTTTCATTTACGTAATGTCATCAAGGTCAATGCATTCACCACGGCGGTATTCATCCATAGCGACTGCATGATTTGTTACGTCCTCCGGAGTTGCGATATCGTCCGGAACAAGGCTTTGTATGAGTTCGGATATAAGATTTTGTTCGCGCTCCGGCAACAAGTCGAACGTTTGAAAAACTTGCTCTTTCATTGCAACCGACATGACTACACTCCTCTGTAGACCTGCCCCCGCGGGGCTATATTTTCAACCAAGACCATGTTTTCGTTCAAATATGAAAATACGATGCGCCAATCTTGCCCCTCATTCTCCCCCAAATCCCACCATTCCGTCAAGTAAATTTGTAAATTTGCAAAACAGAGTCGGCGAGTGTCACTCGCCGACTCTGTTTTGCAAAAAAAATTTTTTGTGCTAAAATCACTTCAAAACAAGGAGGCGCGCATAATGTCAATTTTAGCAAAAACCCCGCCGATGGGCTGGAATTCGTGGAACACTTTTGGCAATAACATCAGCGAGGACCTTGTAAAAGGCGTTGCCGACGCGTTTATTTCACGCGGATTAAAAGACGTCGGCTACGAATACATTGTAATCGACGACTGCTGGAGCGAAAAACAGCGCGACGTAAACGGACGATTGGTTGCCGATAAGAAAAAATTTCCCGGCGGAATGAAAGCCCTTGCCGATTACATACACTCGAAAGGGCTGAAATTCGGCATTTATTCCTGTGTGGGAACCCACACCTGCGCGGGATACCCCGGCAGTTTCGACCACGAATTCACCGACGCGCAAACCTTTGCGGAATGGGGCGTCGATTATTTGAAGTACGATTATTGCTACAAACCGCGCAATGTTTCCGGCGAGGATTTGTATAAAAGAATGGCTTTGGCTTTAAGAAATTCGGGTCGCGACATCGTTCTTTCCGCCTGCAACTGGGGCAACGACGATGTAAAAAAATGGATACGCGAATCCGGGGCGAATTTGTATCGTTCAACCGGAGACATTTCGGATAATTGGAAATCAATTTTGGATATTTTTCATTCCCAGCTGAACGAGGGCTGGTCCGGCGGAATCGACTGCTGGAACGACATGGATATGCTTGTTGTCGGCATGGGCGGAAGCGGCGAAAACGAAATGGTCATGTCGACGGGGTGCAACACGTCCGAATACATGGCGCATTTTTCCATATGGGCGATGATGAATTCCGCGTTAATGATTGGCTGCGATATCCGCAATATGACCGAACAAACCGCAAAAATTTTAACAAACAAAGACGTAATCGCCCTAAATCAAGACATCGAAGGCCGCGGCCCTTATTGCATTCGCCAATGGAACAACATGGAGAATGTTTTTTCGCTAATCAAACCGCTTTCCGGCGGCGATTACGCCGTCGCGATGATAAATATCAGCGACCAAAAGGGCGAAATGTCGTTGCAATTTTACGATATCGGCCTGCCGAACGCGTCGGGAATGGGTTTCGATTTCTACGACTGCTGGAAGCACGAAAGCATCGGCTTTTTCACAGAGCGCATTTCGCTTGACATCGAGCCGCACGAATGCCGCGTTTTCCGCCTAAAAGTCGCGAAACGCTAGTGCCGACTTGCTTCAAATGCGACGCGGAACTTCGCGCCGACGATTTTGCGATTTATCGCAAATTGGTAAACAAGCTCGCCGATAAATTCCTATGTATACCCTGCCTCGCCTCGCATTTTAACTGCGAAGAATCCGCCATTCACGCGCAGATAAAATTTTACAGAGAAAGCGGGACCTGCGGATTATTCAAATAAAAATTTTTTCCTCTTGCAAAAAACAATTTTTTTGCGTAAAATACGCCGAGGGGTGATTTATGTGGTTAACCCAATGAATTTGTACAATGAAATTTCGAGCAATATTTTATCGAGAGTCCCCGGCGGGGAAGCCTTTTTCATCCAAATGGTGCAAGGCCGTACGGCAAATGCGGCCTCCGCTTCGCGCGCCGTTGCGGAAAACGCGGCATCGACGCAATCGTCTTCACAATCGGGCTCAACAGAACGCGGAATTTCCAACATTCCGTTCAGCGCGATTATGGACTATTTTTCAAGCGGCGGCGAGGCCGACGCGTTTATTCGCCAAGCCATCGAGTCAGAAATTGAGCTTGCCTCCGCGCGGCACAACCTCGACCCGAACCTCGTCAGGGCCGTAATCCGCGCCGAAAGCAGCTACCGCCACGATGCGGTTTCCCACGCGGGCGCAATGGGTCTGATGCAGCTAATGCCAAACACCGCGGCATCCCTCGGCGTAACCGACCCGTTCGACATCCGCCAAAACATCGAAGGCGGCACAGCCTATCTCCGCCGACTGCTGGACATGTTCGACCAAGACGTAGACCTCGCCGTAGCGGCATACAATGCCGGCTCCGGCGCAGTCCGCCGCCACGGCGGCATCCCTCCCTTCGCCGAAACCCAACGCCACGTCCCCCGCGTCCGCCAATTTTTCGAAGAATACACCCTGCAAGCCTACCAACGCTCCGCAGAAGATTCGCGCTTTAACACATAAATACCGGCTTCGCTGCTGTAACTCAGGGGTAGAGTACCTCCTTGGTAAGGAGGAAGTCGGCAGTTCAAATCTGCTCAGCAGCCCTGTATAACAAAAGGCTTTCGAGGTGTTTTCTCGAAAGCCTTTTGCGTTTTTTACTAACATTTGACTAATTTCCATCCCGCCTTATGTTTCTTTCGATGCCTTTAAGCGCGCCAATCAATTCGCCCATGAATGTTTCATGTTTCGCCACTAACTCTTTTTCTTTTTTGTGACCATACCAAAAAAGCAGACCAGTTACCGTAACGAGTAACGTTACACCTGCAACCGCTTCCATTTCTTCACCTCCCTCGATTTCGTGCTATTTTTCAAAACG
>WRGX01000204.1 GCA_009786975.1 Defluviitaleaceae bacterium | reverse complement strand
TCGTGCAACGAATATATGCATACGATTATTGCCTGTTTAACCTTGTTTCATAAGGGTTTAGCTGTATTGCTTACCCACACCCAACGGCGAAGAGCCATTATATTTGTACTTCTATGTAGACGGCGAGTTTTATCGCTTTGGACGAGATGAAATTCCCCTGCCCGAAGAAATCATGGCGGAGCGAATGGCAGGGCTTGCCTCCGCTCCGTCGAGCCCGCCGATGCCCCTGCCCGAATTTACAATTCCGCCCCCCGAACTCCCGCCTTTACGCGTCGATTTTTTTACCCCGCCGCCGCCTCCGCCGCTGATTCCCGACCCCCCGCTCGTACTTACACCTCCGCCGACTCTTACGACGCAACCAAATCTCGTCATCAATGAAACCATCTTCGTCCCCGAAATCGCACCCGGCGAAGGCGTCCCCGTCGCAAGGCTAATCATGGACAGCAACATTTCGTACACGATAACGGTAACCGCCGAAGGCGGCGACGAAAGCCGCATTTTTACCGGATTGCGTGACCAATATGAACAAAACGCACCCCTGTCCGGCCGCCAATGGTCTTATCTTTCACTCAACCAAAGCAGAGAACCCGGCGTCCCGCATGTTGCAACCAAACCGTTTCCGGATATTCCGTGGGAACTCACCGCACTCGAAGGAATTTACTATCTGTACATCGGAAGCAGCGACTCACGGCTTACCGGCGTTGAAGTAAATGTCGCCGGCTAAGGAACTGCCCGACAATAACAAATGTACAATTGCCTCCCCGCTATCCAAAAAAAGAAGCCGCCTCACACGAGGCGGCTTCTTTCAATCAGTTTTACATTTTCCGACTATCTAAATCGCATATCCAACATTTCCTGCTGTGGACCGCGATGATACTCGACGGCCTGAAGCACATCCATTTCCTGATTCCAAAACGCTTCGGCAAAGCTGCCCAGTACCCAATAATATTGGGAAACACTGCGTCCGATGTCGGAGGCGGCGGTGATGCCCGAGTGAATTGCGCGTTGTACGTCATCCTCTGTGCGGAAATGTTCGCGCATCCAGTCGATTTGACCGGCTACGAACATGAGGTCCGGCTCGTCGCCCGACCACGAGAAAATTTCTTCCATAATCATCAAAATATCTGCCGGGTCCCATTCCGAGCCGACAGCAAGGCAAATGCCTTGGTCGATGCCTGTAAGCCAAGTGCTTCCGGTGGTGTTGTCGGGGCCTGTCGGGAAGGGTACAAATCCAAAATTAAACGGCGGGGGAGAGTTGCCGAGCGACCACGTAACCGCCGGGAAAAGCAAAGCGTTTCCGGTTTCATGCGGTCCGTAGAAGTTTCTGTTCCAGTTTCCGGTGTCAAAACCGTCGGCGGCAACATACCACAAGCGTTCGCCGAAAATTTGTTGTGCAAATTCAAGTGTGCGAATCGTATTGGGATGGTCGAAACCGTAATTGAAGTCGCCGTCAACCATCATTCCGTCGTTCGCGCCGATAAGATGCTGGATAATATCGCCGGGCTGCCCGCCGATACCGAACTGGTCGATTGTGCCGCTACCTGTTGTGTCGCGGGTTGCGCGGCGCATAAGGTCAAGCATAGCGTCCCATGTCCACTGTCCCGACTCGAACAAATCAATCGGATTCGGCAAGCCGTCAGCGTTTACGATGTCAAGGTTTACGGCTAAACCGAACGCTTCTGCCTCAACGCTGTGCGGCATGATTGCCCAAACGCCTTGGTCATTTTGCGTGGTGGGTCCGGCATAAATTTGCGCACCGAGAACGTCGGAGTTCGGCAAATTCGCGTTCGACCACGGTTGAATTATGCTGCCCATTGAATCCATTTGCATCCAGCCCGAAAGCATAATAATGTCCGCAAAAGGCTCACCTGCCATAACGGACGCGGTAAGCGTCGGCAGAAAATCTTCGTAACTTACGATAACCATTTCAAAGTTTACGTTAAACGCTTCCTCAACACGACGCGCATTGTCCCAAACCATACGGTCAACGATGTAGTTTACGGCGGTTGCGCGGTCGGGTTCGTCACCCCAAGCAATCGTATCGATTGCCTCGTCCCACCACGCGCCGACGCGAATGGTGCGTCCGCCGAAATCGCGGGCTTCGTGAATTCTTCCACCGACTAAAACTTCGGGTTCATCCGGCGGGTCTACAGGACCATTTTCGATAACCTCACTTGGTCCGTCAACTTGGTCCGGCGGTGTCGGCGGAGCGTCTTCGTCGCACGCGCATCCCGCAAAGGAAACCAGCGCGAACGAAAGCAACAAAACAACTACAAGTAATTTTTTCATTTCTTTACCTCCTTATTTTTTTATTTTTCGCCTTCGACACGATATCCGTCCGAGTCTGATGCGCGGCATCGAATCGCGACATCGGTTCGCAGCATCGGATGCATGTCATCGGTGAAATGCGGCTTTGCCGCTTAACCCACTATCCCGCTGCGCTCTAAACCTTCAACGAAGTAACGCTGCAAGAAAAGGTAGATTATCAAGATTGGAGCAATAACAAGCAACACGCCTCCAAACACAACCATTTGTATTAAACTCAAATCCCATATGGCCTCAACTGTTTGGAAAGTGGGCCCTAAAGCCATAAGACGCACCGAAAGGAAATTTGAATCGGTCATAAGAAGCGAGGTGTAAAACGTATCGTTGTAATGCCAAACGAACGAGAAAAGAAGCACGGTAACAATCGCGGGAATCGCGTTCGGCATCATAACCTTTGTGTAGGTGTAAAGCGGCCCCGCGCCGTCGATAAACGCGGCTTCCTCGATTTCCTTGGGAAGCCCGCGGAAAAATTGGCGGAAGATATAAATATAAAGCCCGCTGCGAAGCCCGACGCCCGTCGCAGTAAGAAGCGCCATCGACCACCAAGTGTTCAGCAAATTCCAATCCATCCCCAAAAAATATCTGAAGTTCAAAAACATCGGAACCATATAGCTGTGAACGGGAACAACAATTGTAACAATAACAAGCGCAAACAGCGCGTTCGAACCCGGAAACTTAAACCGCGCAAACCCATATCCGACCATCGAGCAAATAACAACGTTCATCGCCGAAAAGAAAACCGAAAACGAAAGCGTCTGGAAAAGCGCGCCCGATAAAATTCCCGAAAGGAACTCTGCGACGTCATAAACCACAGTGCCGTAAACGGCACCCATAAACGCCTCCGTCACGTTAAACCCAACAAACGGAATAATAAAATCATCCAAACCGCGACCCTGAAAATACTGCATATGCGTAACCGCATAGTCGAGATTACTCAAGGTCACGTTTTGCGGAATCAGGAAAATAAGCGGGTTCATCATATCTTCCACCGTCATAAACGCCGTCGAAACGATGCCGATAACCGGGCTCAAAATGATATAACACACGCCGATTATAATAATCGCCATGCAAATGCCGACGATAAAATCCCTAACTTTTCCAGTCCACTTTTGTACAGTGTTATCAAAAGACGGCGAATTCATCCATGCCCTAATAGCTGTCATTTTTTCGTCCTCCCGGGATGCAAAGGCGAGCAGCGCGCTTTAGCGCGCAACCGACCCTAGTTGTAATAGAAAACGTACTTAGAAATCAGCCAACCCACAAAAAGCAGAACGATACAAGCCACAATCGAACTGACAAGTGCCATCGCGGAACTTTGCCCAAATGCCATCACGGACGTACCGTCATACAAAGTCGTCGTCGTAAACATCATGGCGCGCGTCGATTCGATAACCTCGCTTCGAACAAATGTATCAACAATGGTGTAAATCACGTTCGTTAAAATAAGCGGACTAACCATCGGTATCGTAATTTTCCAAAATGCCTCGTACCCCGTCGCGCCTTCGATTTGCGCAACTTCGTACATCGATGGCGGAATCGCTTGAAGCGCGGCAAGGAAAATCAAAATCTGCACGCCGCTTGCGCGAATAACATCGTGAAGCATCGCAATCGCTTCAATTATATAGTCGATAACCTGCGACGGCATTCCGAATTCGCTTAACATAAAAGCAATCGAAGTCGCGTCAAAGCCCGTTTCCGCCCGCATAATTTCAGGCGGCACACTCGTTACTCCGCCCATCATCATGCCCATAATAAGCTCCAAGCTGCCCTCAATCGCCGACGTCGCCATAATAACGGGCAAAAAGAAAATCGCCCGCACCAAACCGCGCCCCAAAAACGCGCGATTAAGCAAAATCGCCATAAACAAGCTGAAAAAAATAATCAGCGGCACGTTTATGACCATATCGAAAATAGACTCCGCAAGCTCGCGATTAAACGACCCGTCCACAAAAAGAATGTGCTGATAATGAGAAAGCCCCGCCCAACGCAGACTAAAACCTCCGACATCCGGGTCGATAATAATATGATTAAAGCTGAAAATAAGGGACTGCCCCAAATTTAAGAAGAAGAAAAGCAAAATCCCGATAATCCACGGGGAAATGAACAAGAAACCCGAAAAAACCTCGCGACCGCGAAGCGAAAGCCCCTTGCGGCGTTGACCCATTGTTTTCGCTTGCATCAGCGCGCCCCTCCTTTTTTCATCATACGACTACCTCTCTCGCAAACAAAACGTTCGTTCGCTTTCATTTTCATGTTGCGTCTTTATCTGACAACGAAATCCTCTGCCGGGATAACAAATGCGCCCGTGTTGAAGTCCGCCGTTGTATTGTTTACATAAATGCGCGTACCGTTCGAAAATTCCGTAACAGTAACCTGCCGCCCTCCGATATACATATAGCTTCCCGCCAAAACTCCAAAGTCCACGATGCGTTCCGCGCGAAGCGGCGCGAAAATTTCGTTGAACGTGTTGTAATGGTCAATCGCCGCCTGCATCCAGTTGCGATAATACGTGGAATACAAACGCTCGTGCGGGGTGAATTGCGTCATGCGCGTCGGCATCTGCGTAAACATGTACCGAGGTGCCGCCCCGGTCGCCAGGCTGTTTAAAAGCACGAGCCGCGTATCATAATGCTCGCGCATATTGGCAGGAACCCCCGCAAACTCAATGAATCCATGCACAACCATCGGGAAAAACGGCACTTCGTAGTCGATGATATATTGCCAATCCGCCTGTACAGGAACCCCGACCAAGTGCGAAGCGTAAGGGAAAGTGAAATCGTTCCCGCCGGTAATAAGCAAATTCGGAATCTGCTCGTTCATGCGACCGAGCTGTGACGTAACAATAAGCCGCGCGCTCTCGCGGTCAACGGCATTTCTGCGAAAAAGGCTTTCTGTCAAGATGTCGCCCATATCCGTAAGCGCGAGTCCGTCCATTCCCATCCGGCGTTCGTACGCAGGCAAAAATCTGTCCAAATGAAGCGGCAACACTCCGGGGTGCACGAGGTAGTACCAGTCGTTTGCGTGAGGCGTAAACCACATCGTGACAGAATCCCGAGACGCGTGCCGCGCCGTCGAGCCGTCGAAACCCGCCAAATGCCGCGCCGACTCAAACGTAGGTCGAAAGCGGCGTGAATACCAGTTTGTAAGTTGGAAATTTACCGCCGGGTGTAATCCGCCTCCCGATTGCTGAAGCCGCGCATTTAGATTCGTCATTTCATTTTGCGAACCGACGCCGCGAATGGGTCGTACATTTTTCGCGACATCGTGATTTATTCCTCGATTAAACCAGCCGTGAAGCGACATTTGTATGATATCAACGCCGCCCGCGTTCAGCATATCAACAAAACGGTCTGCGTCGGAAAGCGTTGTCATAACCTCCGTGGTCATATACGGCGTGCCGACAATATGCCGCCGCGCATCAATCGCACCTACGATGTCCATGTAAAACGAACGGTCGCCCGGTCCGTCAAGCGGCGTCAAAATCCCGCGCTCGACAAGGAAGTCCTGATAAATCCGCGCCATCTCCCCTACCCCGGGGTCTTCATCCGCGATAAAGTGATAAATTATTGTAAGGTCGCCTTCAAACGCTTCTTCTTGAATAACCGTCATATCCGCGCCGCCGCCCGGCATAGATATTTCGGTGCTTGCGCGAAGGTTAAAATTGAACCACGCATTGTTATAACTGTTTGTTCCCGCGCGCTCGCTACCGGAAACTTCGGCGCGTATGACGGCAAGCCCCGAACCGTTATACACCTGCGCAAGCAAAGCTGCGTCATTGTTCCGAATGCCGAAAACCGGCAAACGCACGGGCTGGACAACTTGAGGCCGCACAATATTTACAAGAGGATTAAGCCCATAAACCGCGCTGTTAAATGGTTCTTCGCGTTCCTTGCCGTTATTAAACATGATGATTCCGCCCGCGCCGCTCGGCACAAGCATAAACCCTTCGTCACTCAGTCCGCCTGCGCCGAAAAACGGCATAAGGGTTATTTCAAACGGATGCACCGCAGAGTCCGTAGTGAATTCCTCCAGCGGCATATTTACGATTAACCTGTCTTCGTCCAAAACAAATTCGATTGTCATATTAAAATAATCGTGGTCGATGTCTCGTTCAACGCCGGAAAGCGCGATTTGCTCCAAAGTTTCTTCCGCTGTCCAACCGATTTCATCAAAAATACGAAGCATGTTTGCCGTAAAAATCGGAGTGCGAACGCCCTCCGAAAGTTGCATAAACCCTGCCATTTCTTCTTCCTCGGACGGGAACCAATGCTGCATAACAGCCATTCTGTCCACAATCGAATCCGCAACCGCGGGATGTTGCATTACTCGTTCTTCAAAAAATTCTTCCTCGATGAAAAACGGCAGAAAATCTATACCCAAGTCTAGGTTTCCAACGATGTATTCGATGCGCACACCATTCGGAATTGAAAATATTTCGAACTGTTCGTGGTAAATCGAATCCGGAAAAAGCCAGCGAAATTGTTCGCGCCGCCCCTCGTCGAAAAAGCGAAAACCGACATGCGAACGCATTACGCCGCGCCAATGCGGATTCGCGACGGTGTCTTCGGCAAACCCGGGCGGCGCGGAATACCAAACATGCCCGTTGCGATAATCAACAACAGCGATGCTTGTATCTTCGAGGCATATATACAGTCCCAGGTAGTCGGTCTGTGCAACACTTACGCGGTCGTCAAGCGTGCCGCCAAGAAGCACAAGCTCGCGCGATTCACCAAAATCTTGGCGCACGGACAAATGCCCAAAGTCATATATCGTAAAACTGTTGAGGTAAATTACATACGCCGCAATCGCCACCGCAACAACGGCAACAAAAATCAAACGATTACGCCACGCCCGTTTTGTTTGCGCAGAAATATTCATAAAATGCCTCCTACGCCATATCCGGCTTCGAGAGAATGTGTTGCTTTCGGGATGCGTTCCCGGTGTTCATCGGCGGCTTGGCCGCCTCATCGGAACATCAGTTCCGTATAAATGCTAAATCCAAAAACAAAAAGCTGCTGCCATAGAGTAAGGAGAAGCGTGATTAAAAAAACAATAATAAGCAACGCGACAAACGTAAGAAGAATTGCGAAAACCGCCTTACCCGCGCCGTAATTATGCACAACAACCAAGCCGCAAAACACCAAAAACACAAAGTATGCCACACCAACCGACATTAACATGTAGTAAAATCCGGCTTCGTCCTGCGAGAGGAAATTGCTTAAAATCGTTGCAGGAACTATTGTCAAAACAAGCGGCGTCATCGCGTATGTCATCGCCATGAAAATATCCTTGAGCTTGCCTTCGCCGTCCATCAAAGATGTAACCGACCAGTTGCTTACACAAAACAAAACCAGCGCGGTAATAATCATTACCCAGTTCGAAAAACTGTTCAACGTAAGCGGATTTTGCGGATTTACGATAAGCGACGCGTACTGGTCGTTAATCGCGTAGGAAACAAGCACGAGAATCAAATTTAAAAACGAAACTTTCAGCGTACCTTGTTGCAAATATTTCATTTCGTAGAATCCGTCGAAAGGGCGCACCATGATATACAGAGGGAGCTTGTAATAGCTGAAAATATTTTTTACCGTGCCAAATGCTTTTACAGCCGTCATGCTTCTTCCTCCTCCCTCTTGCCGAACTTAACTCTGTAATAAATTTTACCACCCACAAACAGGACAACCAGAAGCATCCCTGCCGTGAAAACATTGGGAAGCGTACCCTGCATTACATCAAGTCGATTTCTGCGGAACGCTATGGAAAAATAACGCACATCCATGCCCTGACGCAGATATTCCATCGCGCCGACATTGTCTCCCGCCGCCAAAAGCGAACGCCCGATTCCCGACCACGCCAAAGCGAAATTTTCGTCAAGCGTAACAAGCTGTCGCCAATATTCCACGGCGTATCGTTCGTGTCCGCCATAGCGCATGGCGATTGCGCGATTAATAAGCCTGCCGTATTCCGTCGGGGCGTAGTGAATTATCCTGCCGCGACCCAGCGAGTCCAAAAGCAACATATCGTCGCCAATCATTTCAATGGCGCGCGGCATACGCGTCATCCCCTCAAGACTTCCCATCCCGCCAAAAACGTAAAGCAAATTACCCTCGGAATCGTAGGTATAAACACGCCCGCGAGTCGAGTCGAGCGCGGAATATTTTCCATGCGAACGCGCAATTACATCGATGAGAACCGACGGCCCTGACATCGGCCCTGTCGGCCTATATCCTTGGTCGCCGTTGATTACGACGTTATCGTTGAAGTTAACCAAGACGTCCTCGCCGCGCGGATTAAGCCGCATGACTTGATTGTTTAAATGCCAGTTTTCGATGTGTGTTGTAAAAATAAAACCGTATTGGTCGATATCCATGCTTTGAAATTCGCGCGGAAGAATGGCATTGTCAAACTCAATTTGCGCTTCCGTCATAAGAAAACGCCACGCCATGTCTATCCAGTTAAACGAGACTTCAATCGTACCAAAATATCCCAAAAATTCTCCCTCGTCGCTGAACGACATTATGCCTTCAAACACATGCCGAACAATTACGAAAACGCGCCCACCCCTGTCAACAAGCACATGCAACGGGCTGAAAACAAAGTCATCCTCAAGCCCCTCAATGTCCGGAGCCAAAATTTCACGCACAAAATGCACGTCGCCATCAATGACGTTAAGCACAACGACGCGATTGTTATGTTCATCCGCAATAAAAATTTCCATATCATCCGTAACAAAAATCCCGTGGGGTCGGCGAAGCCCGTTTTCAACCCACTCGCCGTAACGATAATACCCGTCAATCACGCGGATTAAATTCAAATCCATGTCGAAAATGACAATCCTATCGTTGCCCCAGTCAACAACGTAAATATTGTTTTCTGCGTCCACATGCAAATCCGTCGGGTCAGCCATATCGCCAAGCTCGGGGCAAATATTATGCAGCCCGAAAGAACGAATCGGCACATATGCCGCCGGAGACGGCACAAGTGTCCCCCAAAAATTATACGTGTACCCCTGAAACGGAGTGTCCGCAAGCACTGCGACAGGACTTGCCGCGAGCAGTAAAATCAAAAGGAATGCGGTAATTTTTTTAAACATTTCGCAAGCTCCTTTCTTGGATGCGCAAGTGATGATGTTGGTGACACTAACACCATCAAAAATTTTTCGCGCTTATTGCCTGATTCTCTAAATCCGGCTTAGGGAGCACGCATCGCTTCGATAACGTGTCCCCGGTTTCCATCACGCGCTTGGCGCGCCTATTCTTTCATACCGGATGTTGCCATTGTTTCGATAATTCTGCTTTGCGCAAAGATAAAAAACGTAATCGGCACGGCCGCCGTGATAAGCATGGCCGCCGCGTTCGCGCCTGCGCGCGCAACGCCGCCAAGCGCGATTTGGTTTATCGCAAACGTAAGCGGCTTAAGCTCCTCACTTCGCAGGAAAACGCCGCCGGTTGTAACCCAAAGCCCTTGGAATTGCAGAATAATAAGCGTAAGCCACGCGGGTTTTACGTTCGGCATAACGATTTTGCGCCAAATATAAAACTCGCTCGCGCCGTCAAGACGCGCCGATTCAATAAGCGAATCCGGCACCTGCTCCATAAATTGTTTCATTAAGTACAAACCGAGAGGAAACGCAAACGCGGGCAAAATAACTGCCCAATACGTATTGTTTATCCCAAGCGCGGATATGATTAAAAAGTTCGGCAACCCGGTAACCGCCGGCGAAAACATCAGGGCGAGAACAACTATCGAAAACATCACCTTTTGGAACGGGAATTTATTTTTCGCAAGCGGATACGCCGCCATCGACGCGCACATTAAATGCCCAAACGTCCCGATTCCCGTTATGATAAAGGAGTTAAGCACATAGCGCGAAAAAGGAACCCAGCCCTCTTGCATCAGGATAAACAAATCCGAAAAGTTGGATAGGGTTGGGTTGCGGACGAAAAAGAGTGGCGGGAACAAAAACAATTCGTCAAGCGGTTTGAATGCGTTGCTTATTGTAAGAACAAGCGGCAGGCTTGTAAAAATCGCAAACACTGATATGAACAGAAAAAGGAAAACCGTACCTGCAAAAGAGCGGTTTAGCTTTTTCGTGCGTTTCGCGAGCTTTCGCTCCTTCTTTTTAACGGGCGTCGCATCCGCGCCGCGTAATTCTAATTCAGCAGTCATTATGTCCCCACCTTTTTAAGCAGACGTTGCACCGCTTTATTTGTGCCGACCATTATAAGGAACAAAATCGTTGCAACAGCGGCGGCATATCCCATTTCAAAACGAATCCATCCGATGTCCAGCAAGTGTGTGACGATTGTATCGCCCGCGTAGTTTACCGTCGGCATTCCCGCAAGCTGCGTAACAATATCGGCAACGGCAAACGAAGTGGTAATTTGCATAACCGCCGCGAAAAGAAGTTGCGGCTTCATGCTGGGAAGCGTGATAAACCACAGTTCCTGCCAGCGATTTTGAATTCCGTCAACGGCCCCTGCTTCATAAAGCGCGCGGTCAACGGTTTGCAATCCCGCGATAAACGCCAAGAAACCGACCCCAAGCGACATCCAAAGCTGCACCACAAGCAAAATCGGCAAAATAAACCGCTGGTCGCGGAACCAGTTAACGGGGTCTTCCATAATGCCCATCGCCAGCAGTGTACCGTTTACAAGCCCTTCTCGGTCACCGCTGAAAAAGTAGGACCAAATGAAAAACACATTGCCCGAAATAGACGGCGCGTAGAAAACCAGCGTCATAAACGCGCGAATTTTCGGCGGCAACTCATTAATAATCCACGCGAAAACGAAGCACAGGATAAAACTTAACGGCCCCGTTACAACCGCAAAAATAATCGTGTTTTGTAACGCGATTATAAAAATCTCATTTTCTAAAAACAGGCGCGTATAGTTTTGCCAGCCCACAAATGTCGGGAACTGGAACATATTAAAGCTCGTAAAACTAAGCGCGATCGCCATTATGACCGGCAAAATCGTAAACATGAAGAACAAAAGATAATACGGTGCCATAAGCCCGTAACTTTGCCGATTTTTTTTAACCAACGTCCATGTTGTATCTTTATAGTTACCCACGAGGCAGTCCCCCCTTTAATATGTCATCCCAAACTCGCGCCGCTTCGCCCGGATTTCGTCGTTTATCAAGCGCGTGAAATCCGTCAAGGCATCGCGCGGGGCGACTTCTTCGAGAGTTACAACCGTGAAGAAGGCGTTACGGATTTGGCGCGGCGTGAAGTACGCGCCGGGAATTTGCGGCACGCCTTGTACATAGTGCATTTGTGAAAGCAGCTGGTTGTAGTCCGCAACTGCCCACGGCATATGCGAAAACGATTCCAGGTTCGCGGTTGGATGACGCGCGGCGGCACCCATTAAGGCTTCCATTCTGCGCCCGAACTGTGTTTGGGTTTCGGCGGATGTCCACCATTTCATAAATTCCCACGCGGCGTACTTATCGTCCGCATTTTCCATCATAACCGTGGCGGCTCCGCCGACGGGAACGGCGCGGCTGTACGTGCCATCCTCCCTAAGCGTTGCGGGAACGGGTCTAAAGCCCCACAGACCGCGAATTTCCGGCGCGAAAACCTGCAAAACGTTAAAATCTCCGTAGTTCGCAATCGCGAGGGGCATTTCACCCATGCGGAAACGATTGATAAAGTTATAATCTTCGTCCAAATTGTAGTCGGTGAAAAACCTTGTAAAGTCGCGGAAAGCGTTTAGCGAAATATAGTCATCCAGCGCGGAGCGGGTGTTGTCTTCATTATAAAGCGTGCCGCCGGCTTGGAACAGGAACATCATAAATGCCTCGTGCGAAAGGTCGACGGGCGGATTGCCCGGCGCGTTTACGGGTATGCCGAAGTCCATGTGGAACTGGCTTAATCGCGCAATCGAATTACGAACATCGTCCCATGTGTCGGGCGGCTGAAGACCTATTTCGTGCAAAATATCCCTGCGGTAGAAAAGCATCGGGAATGTCATCGTTTCGGGCAAGGCAAACACGCGCTCGTTGCCGTCATAATAGAAGCGATATGCCTCCATTGCCGCGGGGTGGAAACGCGCCTCGACTTCATCGAAGCCGGGCATGTTTGAAATATCCGCAACCGCGCCGCGAAGCCCGTAGTCCATGGGAAGCGTGTTCCAAATAGAAAGCACTACGTCCGGGCCCTGCCGCGCAACCGTTGCGGGCAAAATTACGTCTGCCTGCACAAGCATAAGCTCCACGCCTATGTTGGTCTCGGGGGTGAAACTTTCGTCGATTAGCGAGCGTATAATATTTGCCTGGTCGCGCCCGGTTCCTATCCAAACTTCAATTGTAATCGCATCTTGACCTGCAACGGGCGAGGGCAAGCTGTTGTAATCTATGAAAAACGACCAGAACAGCGTTAGAATTTCATGCAAAATTTGACGCCACCAACTGCTTCCGTTCTCCGGGTCGGGCGCGTCGTGGGGCAGAATATAAATTGCGTCCACGGCAAGGGACTGCTCGCGAACCATCATCATCCATGTACCCATCGAGCCGATATTTATACGGAAATCGCCTATGCGAAGCGGAATGCTTTCGATATCGCTGTAAAGAATCGTTAAAAGGTTCGACATATTGCGCACGATTGCGTCGCGACCGCCGCGCTCGCCCGACAGCTCAACAAGGTCGGCAAAAAGACGGTCAAGCCGCTCACGTTCGTACATAAGCCCGCCTCTAAGATGCGGCAGGCGGTGATTTATCCTGTAATCGCGCCATCTGTCGGGGGTTAAGCCCGTTATCATTATGACTTCCCTGTACATTTCGTTCAGGTTCATTACGCTTTCCTGTATTTCGCGTAAAATCGGCGCGTAATCGCCAAGCACGGTCTCCATTCGGATTACGTTTACCCCTGCGTCGAACCAAAACAGATACGGGTCATCGCCGCCAAAACGCTCGACGCGCCATCCGTTTTGGAAATGAAAGGGAACGGCTTCCATCGATGTAAAGGGAACTTCGCCGTTTACCGTAATCCTGCGGAAAGAACTCGCGCCTCTGTGAATATTTTGGCGCACGTTCATTGCCATCGAATAAAGCCCCGCGACAGGGACGTAAACTTCCCATTCAATCCACGTTCCCGGCTCGCTCCACGAGCCGCCGCCGATGTGATTTACGCGAATATATCGCGCGCTGTAGGGGTAGACTCCGGGGCCGCCGGTGTCGGCGGCGGGTGCAAGCATCGGCGAAGATTTGCGAACGGCGTCTTGCCCTTCGATACGAATCGGCTCGACTTGCGCGCGCGTCGGGCGCGGCAAATCGGTGCCTCTTTGCGCGGCGACTTGCGCGTACGGCAAAACCTCGGGGACTTGATGTATACGAAGTTGTCGAATAACCATAGGTTCGCGCAGGGATACAAAGGATATCCTGTTGTATCCGGCATCAAAATGAAACATAAGCGGCTCATTGTATGTACCCATGGAGTCGCGAATGATGGACTCTTGCCAAAGATGTTGCTCGACCTGTACGGGGCGCATGTCATTGCCCTGTTCGTCTTGTTGGATTTCGTCAAGCGCGTTCACCCAGGAACGGCGAAGTTCTACGGGATTCGCTTCGAAAAACGGCAGTTCGCCGTTGATAAAAACCGCGCGCTGGATGTCGGAACTTCTGCCGGGATAGTTGTAAAATGTTACGGAAAGGTTATAAAGCCCGGCTTCCGCAATGTAAAATTCCCATTCGACTAAGCCCTGTTCGCACGTCCAAAGCGACGTACCGGGCATGTCGCGCCAATTTTCCTCATGGCGAATTTCCATTCCTTCAATTAATGCGTAATCCGCCGCGTCGATAATAATATCTTGCGCAAGCGTGGGACGAACCGTGTGCAAATTGCCAAAAACCGCTTCGAAGAACGCGCGATTTTCCTCCGCGCTTTCGGGACGCGTCATGTCGAGCGAGTCGATTAGAAAATCGGTAAAATGGTGGCGTACGCCGAATTCCGCGAGCATTTCTTCGAACATTGTCAGAGATGCCGCCTCGTCCCGCATAAAATCCGGTCCGCCTTCGATTGTCCATCCTTCGGTGCTTGCCAATCCACCGGTCAGCTCTGCCGAAGCAACAACCGGCAAAGACGCAAAATAGCCGCCAATCATCACAATTGCCAGCAACCAACACATAATTTTTTTACAGGGCATGTATCTTTTGGTACTAAAGGTCGCCATTTAAAGCCCCCCATGCCGAGATTTTTTATTTTTTGTCATTATATTGTAATATTGATGCCGTGTCAAATGTTTTTTTATGCAAATCCCCAATGGGGGGAGGGGGAAACGTGGGCTGCCTTTGTGTGAAGCTACAAAAACGCCTTTGCAATCTTGGCAAAACCCCATTCGTTTTTTTGACGGTTCAAGAGTCCGAAAACCTCCGCATTGTCGGGACCATCCATGTAGCCGTTGTCCCACAACGCGCAGGGAACGCCGTATTTCCGCGCAATTTTTGAATAATACGCCGCCCATTCCGCGCGGTCGTCCTCGTTGTCATGCTTCTTTCGCGCACCGCATTCGCCCATGATTACGGGGATTTTTTTCGAGAGAAAATGCTTGTCAATCCGCGCGAAAAGCTCGTCAACCTCGCCTTCAAGCTCCGAGGACCAACGATTTTTCGTCATATCCTCGCCAAGCGCGAAATCAAACGGTGTATATGAATGAATCGACACGATTATGTTTTCGCTGTTGTTATCATCCTTAGGAATCGCGAAATCCTCCATCGCGAGGTCGTATGAACTTGCGGCATAGGTCGGCACGAGGATTTTTCGCGCGGCATTTTGCGGAAATTTCGCCGCTGTCGCGCGGATTGCGTCAACGGCGTCTTGGTTAAGCTGCATCACAACGCGGCGGCCCTCTTCGTCTCCCCCACCCCACTCCACGGGAGTCCTGACTTTTCGCGGCTCGTTCATTGTTTCAAACATCAGGCGGTGGTCGTAATTTCCAAAATATTCGGCAATTTGCGTCCAAACCGCAGTCATTTGCGCTTTCGCGCCGGGATAGACCTCGTCGCTTGGGAAATGCCAGTCTTCGTGGTGCAAATTCAAAATCACGCGAATATTTAGAAATATCCCGTAATTCACGACTTCTTTCACCCGCGAAAAAAACGCTTCATTTATAGTGTAATTCGGCGCGGCACCAATCTGCCGACACCAACTTACCGGAACGCGCAAAAAATCAAAGCCCGCGTCTTTTACGGTTTTTATCATTTCGGGGGTTGTTATCGGGTTTCGCCACGCGGTTTCCTGCCCGGCGGGCGATTTATCCGCACGCGGAATCGCGTCAAGCGTGTTTCCTAAATTCCAGCCCGTTCCGAGATTGCCTACATATTCCCATGCCGTCATTTTATCTCTCCTGTTTGGGATATTTTTCTTTTAGTATACTGTAACAAAAATCCACGCACTTCGCAAAAAAAGCGCGCCAAGCGCGCAGCGGACACCGGGGACATGTGTTGGCGGCGACGCATTCCCTCGAAGCCGGGAGCAATTTCCTCGCGCAAAAAAAAATGAGTCGGCGAGTGACACTCGCCGACTCATTTTTTTTTGCGCATGTGGGTTAAGAAATTTCTCTTTATTGCGCGATGTTGCGACTTCCCAAAAAACGGGGTATTATAGAGCCAATCTAATCTTGCAGGGGGTTTTTATGCCTATTTTCACGGGTTGTGCGACAGCAGTGGTCACGCCGTTCGGTACTGATGGAAAATTTAACTACGATGCGTATGAAAAATTGATTGAATTTCAAATTGCAAACGGAGCCGACGCGATTGTTTCATGCGGAACAACGGGTGAAACTTCGACGCTTTCGCTTGAGGAGAACCTCGAGGTCGTCCGCGCGGCGGTGGCTATCACGAAGAAGCGCGTTCCGGTAATCGCAGGCGCGGGCGGAAACGACACGGCGAATTGTTGCGAAATGGGCAAGTTGTGCATAAAAGCGGGCGCGGACGCCCTTATGTATGTCGCGCCGTATTACAACAAGCCGACCCAGCGCGGTCTGCTTGCGCACTATACAACGATTGCGGCGGCTGTTGACGCACCGATTGTTGTGTACAATATTCCGGGGCGATGCGTAGTAAATATTTCTGCAAAAACCCTTGCGGAGCTTTCGAAAATACCAAATATTGTCGCGACAAAAGAGGCCACGGGGGACTTTGGCCAGGTTGCGGAAATCGCAGAGCGTTGCGGCGACAGAATCACGATTTACAGCGGAAACGACGATTATATTCTGCCGATTTTAAGCCTCGGCGGTCTCGGCGTAATTTCAACGACGGGCAATATCGCGCCGCAAACCATGCATGATATGGTGGCGAAATATCTCGCGGGCGATTTGGTCGGCGCGCGCGAATTGCAGCTAAGCATTTTGGCGATGATGCGTCTGCTTTTCGCCGAGGGAAATCCGGTCGGCGTAAAAGCCGCGCTTAATTTGATGGGCTTTGGCATGGGCGAATGTCGTCTGCCGCTTGCGCCGCTTGATGAAGGCCTTCGAAACGAGCTTGCGGCGGAAATGAGAAAGTTTGGGTTGATAAAATGACGCGCTTAATTGTTTCAGGTTGTTTTGGAAGAATGGGAGAAGTTGTGTGCCGTTTGGCGGCAGAAAACCCAAGAATGAGTGAGGTTGTTGCAGGCATTGACCTTGAATTTACAGATGATTCCTCTTGTTCTTCCCGTACGGGTTTTCCGATGCATTTATCGAATTTTTCTTCATATGAAAGCATAAGATTCTGCAACGACTCCGCCGACGCAATAATTTGTTTCCTTCCCCCGAACGCTGAAGCGGAACTGCTTGACACGCTGGAAAAATCCGCCGAAAAAGGACTGCCCCTCGTGTTTTGCACAACGGGGCAATCGGCGAAAGTTAATGATGCAATCGCAAAGGCCGCCAAAAAAGCGGCCGTTTTGCGTTCCGGAAACATGTCGCTCGGGATAAATCTTTTGTCCGGCGTGCTTGCGAAAATCGCACCACTTTTGCACGAGTCCGGCTTCGACATCGAAATAACCGAAAAGCATCACAACCAAAAAATCGACGCGCCAAGCGGCACGGCGTTCCTTTTGGCGGACTCGATTAACAATTCCCTCGGCAAAAAAATGCGATACGTCCACGACCGAAGCGGTGCCCACGAAAAACGCAGTCGCGACGAAATCGGCCTGCACGCCCTTCGCGGCGGCACAATCGTCGGCGAACATACCGTAACTTTTGCCGGCCACAACGAGGTCATCGAACTTAAACATATCGCGCAGTCCCGCGAAGTTTTCGCCGTCGGCGCGATAAAAGCCGCGCAATTTTTAGTGGGCAAACCGCCCGGGCTTTACACAATGCAGGATGTAACGGATGACTGAAATGCGTCGCATTGTTGTGATTGACGGCATGGGCGGGGGTATTGGCAGGTCGCTTATTGAAAAGGCTAAAGCCGAGCTTGAGGGCGTTGAAATTATCGCGGTGGGGACGAATTCCGCCGCGACTTCTGCCATGCTTAAAGCCGGCGCGGATTTCGGCGCGACGGGCGAAAACGCCGTTGCATACAACGCCGCCCGCGCGGAATATATCGTCGGCGTAATGGGCATAGTATTTGCAAACTCCATGCACGGCGAAATTTCCCCCAAAATGGCCGAAGCCGTCGCCACAAGCCCCGCGCACAAAATTTTAATTCCGATTGATAAATGCAATGTAACCGTGACGGGTTGTTCGCCTGTGTCGATACAATTGCATGTGAATGAGGCTGTGGAAAAGTTGCGCATTTGAACATAGGCCGGAGGACACAAATTATCGGCTCGTTAGCAATGACGGCGAAATGCCTTTTGAAAATTACATGAAAATTGATAATTCCGACCTTGCGCCGGATGTTGTTGCGGGGATGATTAAGGAAAGGTTTGAGTTGTAAATATGGAAAGCACAGGAAATTCTAAATTTTTATCGTTTGACGCGTACACGCTGAAAATCATTGCCGTAATCGGCATGATTGGGAACCATGTGGCAATTGCATTTGCGGAAGTTTTGCCGTTGCCGCTGATGATTTTTTTGTTTGGAATCGGCGGGTTGACCTATGTAATCATGGCGTATTTTGTGGTGGAGGGATATAGGCACACTTCGAGTTACAAAAAGTACATCGGGCGGCTGTTTCTGTTTGCCATAATTGCGCAGGCCTTTCACCCGACTGTGCTTGGTGTTACGGACATGACGGGTACGGGATTCTTTTTCAACATATTGTTCGCGATAATTTGGGCCTTAATTATGCTGAAATTGTACGACACGATTAAAATTCGCCCGCTGTTTTGGTTGGTGTTTGTTTTAATGTGTTTCGTGTCGATATTTATGGATTTGTTGTTTTTAGGATTGATTGTGCCGGTATTGTACTATGCGATTAAAAAAGAAAACACACGTCGTGTCGTGCCGGGCGTGGTTGTCGGGGTTTATTATTTGATTTTCGGGGCGTTTAGCGCGCTTACGCCGATTATGTACTTTACGACGGATGACCCGTTGCTTGCCGCTGAAATTCGCGCCGCAGTTGAGGCGATGGGGATGCCCATGGAAATTATGATTGCCACGCCGACCTTCGCGCTCGGGGCTTTTGTCGGCGCGTTTCTTATTCGAAATTTTAACGGCGAACGCGGTAAACGCTCGAAATGGCTGTTTTACGTGGCTTATCCCGCGCATTTGGCGATTATTGCGGTTATACTGTGGGCGACGGGGATGGCGGCGTTCAATTTGTTTGGGCTTGCCTTTTAAGGTGACGGCGTGATTTTGACGATTTCCCCCGAAAACGCGGACCGTCGTTTGGACAAATTTTTATTCGCGCATTTGAACAACGCGCCGCATTCTTTTGTTTACAAAATGTTGAGAAAAAAGCGGATTAAACTCAATGGAGCGCGCTCTCTGGGCAGTGAAATTTTAAAGCCGGGCGACGAGCTTCATTTTTTTATTTCCCGGGAAACGCTTGAAAGTTGCCGCAAGGCGCGTGTTTTTGAAAAAACCGCGCCGCTTGACGAAATTATCTTCGAAGACGACAATTTGCTTGTTGTAAACAAGCCCGTTGGTGTTTTTTCGCAGGACGGAAAAAATGAGTCGGCGAGTGACACTCGCCGACTGCTTCCGCAAATTTTATTTTATCTGCAAGAAAGCGGCGCGTATAACGCCGAAAACGCCGACTTTACGCCGGGAATTTGCAATCGCTTGGACGTGAACACAAGCGGCTTGGTTATTTGCGGAAAAAATTTGCACGCACTTCAGGCGATGAACTTTTTGTTCGCGAATCGTGGCATGAAAAAGGAATATATCGCCGTGGCGCATGGTGTTGTCGGCGCGGTTGGCGAGACGCGGGTGCTTGAGAATTTTTATGAGAAAGACGAAAGACGAAACGTCGCGCGAATTTTTGAAGCCGAGGATATATGCAAGCCGCCTCGCTTTTCCTCAAAACCGAAATCGCTTAAAACCGTGATTACATCTTTCACAGTCCTTGCCGTTTCGAAAGAATTTTCGCTACTCTCCGTGTCGCCGATTACCGGTCGTTCGCACCAAATCCGCGTGCATTTGGCGCATATCGGGCATCCGCTTGTGGGCGATAGAAAATATGCAAGCCACAGCGAGCGAACGGAACGTTTCCCGCGACGTCAAGGACACATTTCGGAAAAAGCACGTTCTTGCAAATCCGAATTCAAGCAGCTTTTGCACTGCCGCCGTTTGGAAATCGCCGCCGAAACCGCCCTACCCTACCCCGTCGGCACAGCGTGGGAAGCTCCGCTTGCGAAAAATTTCGCGGCGATTGTTAAAAAAATCTTCTCAAAGGATTTGTGAAAAATATATTTGAAAAACACAATCAGCACTCTATGCCTGAACATTTGACGAAATACGACTTTAAGACTTATGATATACTCACGAACCGAAACTTCTCCCAAAAATCATCTGAAGTTTCGGTTCGTGAGCAACCGCCAGCCGGAAACGAAAGTGAACTTCTTTCGTTTCATGAGTATAATCAAAGCAAAATTCGAAAGGATGATTCAAAATGAAAGCAATAATTCTGGCGGCAGGCTACGCGACCCGCATGTACCCGCTTACCGAAAACACCCCCAAGCCGCTTCTGCCGTTCCGCGGCTCCACGGTCATCGACCACATTATCACGCAGGTGAATAACATCCCCGGCGTCGATGAAATTTTTGTTGTAACAAACAGTAAATTCTTTTCGCACTTTTCCCAATGGGCAAAAACCTCGGAGTCGAAGGCGAAAATCTCCGTGCTCGACGACGGGACAAGCTCGAACGAAACCCGTCGCGGAGCCGTCGGTGATGTACAATTTGCAATAGACGAAAGAAATATCGACGATGAAATCGTAGTCGTTGCCGGGGATAATTTTTTCACGTACGATTTGCGCGAACAATACGATGTGTATCGCAAAACGGGTTTTGACACACTTTGCGGCAAGGAACTGGACGATGCGGAAAAAATAAAAGCCTTTGCCGTCGCGCTTTTGGACGAAAGCGGAAAAGTCATCGATTTGGAAGAAAAGCCCCAAAAACCCAAGTCAAATTTGGCGATTTACGCAACGTATTTCTTCAAGCGCGACACCGTTCCGCTGATAAAAAAATATCTCGACGACGGCGGCAATGCCGATTTAATCGGCGCGTTTCCACAGTGGCTGTATCTTCGACGCGACGTGCATGTGTACAAAATGAATGGCGAGTGCTATGACATCGGCACAATCGAAATGTACGAACGCCTCAAGGAGGTGAATGCGTGAAAATTGATGCATCAAAAAGCGAAAAACCGCCTTTTGATGCCGAGCAAACCGGTCAGCGAGTGACAAAATACATTTTTATGACAGGCGGCGTGTGTTCGGGGCTTGGAAAAGGGATTGCGGCGGCTTCTTTGGGGCGGCTTTTAAAGGCGCGGGGCTACAAAGTGACGATTCAAAAATTCGACCCCTATATCAACCAAGACCCCGGTCTTCTAAGCCCGTACCAACACGGCGAAATTTTTGTGACCGAAGACGGCGCGGAAGTTGACCTTGACTTTGGACATTATGAACGATTTATCGACGAAAATCTAAGCGCGGCAAACAGCGTTTCAACCGGAAAAATCTATCGCGAAGTGCTTAACGGCGAGCTTAACGGCAAGTACAAAGGCGCGACAATTCAGGTAATCCCGCACATAACCGACGCAATAAAGGAAAAAATCTACCGAGCAAGCAAAAACGCCGGCTCGGACATAATAATCTCCGAAATCGGCGGCACCGTCGGCGATATCGAAAGCCTGCCCTTCATCGAAGCGATTCGTCAAACAAGCCGAGATGTCGGCACCGAAAACGTTATGTATATTCATGTCACGCTGATTCCGTACCTAAATTTCGCAGACGAAATGAAGACCAAGCCGTCACAAAATTCAGTCAAAGAGCTGCTTTCCTTCGGAATAAAGCCTGACGCGCTTGTGTGCCGCACCGAGCATTCCATTTCGGACGAAATGCGCGAAAAACTCGCGCTGTTTTGCAATCTTGACAAAACGTGCATAATCGAAAATTTAAACGTTGCGTCGATTTACGAAGTGCCGCTTTTGTTGGAGCAGCAAAATTTCGGCGACATTGTTTGCAAGCGTCTCGGCCTTGCTCCGCCGCCTCCCGACCTTACGGAATGGCGCGCCCTTGTTGCGAAAAACAACGCGATTACAGCCGAAATTACCGTCGGCTTGCTTGGCAAATACACGGAATTTCGCGACTCCTACCTAAGCGTAACCAAAGCCCTTGAACACGCCGGCATCGCCCACGACGTGCGAATCAAAATAAAATGGCTCCACGCAAAGGAAATTACCGACGCAAACGCCGCCACGAAATTGAAAAATCTAAAGGGATTGATTGTCCCGGGCGGATTTGGCAAACGCGACACAAAAGGTCTTATCAGCGCGACTCGCTATGCGCGGGAAAATAAGCTGCCCTTCCTCGGCATCGGACTGGGAATGCAGTGCGCGCTGATTGAGTTTGTGCGAAATGTAATGGCTCGCCCCGAGGCAAACACCGCCGAAATCGACGCCGAAACCGACATGCCCGTAATCGAGTACATCACAAAACCCGAGGCCGAAGTTTCGTCTCTTCCCAAGCGCAAGGGCTCGTATCCCTGCAAATTGAACCCCGATTCACTAACATATGCGGCATACGGCGAAAATCTAATTTACGAACGCTTTTGCCATTTATATAAAATCAACAACCAATATCGCGGAGAATTTTCTGCCGCCGGTCTAATCGAAGCCGCACTTTCCCCCGACGAGCAACATATCGAAGCAATCGAGCTTCCCCAAAAAACACACCCGTGGTTCGTAGGAGTGCAATTTCACCCGGAATTCAAATCCCGCATAACCCGCCCAAATCCAATAATCAAGGCATTTGTAGGCGCGTGCTTGAAAAAATAAAGACGTCGTGATAGCATTCACAATGAAAACCGGCTTCGAGAGCATGTGTTGATTCAAGCACGTGCCTCCGGTGTCCACCGCGCGCTTGGCGCGCCGCGCGTTCGTAGCTCAGGGGATAGAGCGTTTGCCTCCGGAGCAAAAGGCCGTAGGTTCGATTCCTACCGGACGCATGGCATAAATAAAGGCTTTCGAGGTGTTTTCTCGAAAGCCTTTTTCATTTCTGACTAACATTTGACTAATTTCCATCCCGCATCGTGTTTCTTGTGCTATAATCGCATCGGGTTGCGACCAAATGCTACTTCTGTGATGATTAGAGACGACTACCACATTAAAAAGCTATCGTGGTATGGGCGCGTTGCTTGATAGCGACGCAGTAACTCCCGTACTTATGTTAAATACCGGCGCAGATAAAAAAACAAAAACGCTAATCGAAAAAAATAAACGCTTTTGTGCATTGGGGATGTAAGTGTGAAAAATCAGCGAGAGGAACGCGAGCGACCAATTTTTAATGGCGATTTGTGCGCTCAGCGAACGGCAAAAAGTATGTACAAGCCACTAATTGTTCAAAGCGATATGTCTTTACTTTTGGAAACAGGAAACGAAACATACGAATCTGCAAGAGATGAATTATCCGCATTTGCCGAAATGATAAAATCGCCGGAATATATTCACACATACAAAATGACACCCATTTCTCTTTGGAATGCCGCAAGTGCGGGCCTGAAATCCGAAGACGTAGTTTCAAGTTTGGAAAAATACAGCAAGTATCCGATTCCTGAAACGGTTATTTCCCGCATAACGCAATTAAGCGGACGCTACGGAAAAGTTCGGATTTTGAAGGAGGGCGTAGGGCTTTTTTTGGAAGCGGACGATGTGTACATAATGACGCAGCTTGCCGCAGAAAAACACGTTGAGAAATACTTTATAGGAACGCCGCAAAATAACAAAGTGCAAATTGACGCGACTTATCGCGGGCACATAAAACAGGCTCTGATAAATATTCAATTTCCCCCGGAAGATTTGGCGGGATATGTTGATGGTTCGGAGCTTCTTTTCAAATTGCGCGGCGATGTTTTCACGCCACGGGATTATCAAATTTCGGCGGTTA
>WRGX01000203.1 GCA_009786975.1 Defluviitaleaceae bacterium | reverse complement strand
TTCGGACGTCCGAATCGGAACTTTGCCCCATGCACCTTCGCGCGAATGAATTCATTGTGCAAGAAAGCGGGCATTGTTCCCTATGTTGTTACAGGGTGAGCTTCAAGATGTCGACCGAAAAAGCCTGACAATTTCAGAGGCGTTTATTACGCAGGGACGGGGCTACCGTTTGTCATATAGGGACGCTTGCTAAAGACGGCGTTAGAAGGTGTCGCCTCTTAACTCACACACAGCATAACCGAACATTATTTCGTTGTCAATCCCCATATATTTTTCAAATGTATCCCGCTCCTCTGCTTAAATAAAACGCAAATCCTATTAGGGCGTGTTGCGCATCGTTTTTTTACCCCTTAATAGCACCAAGCATAATCCCCTTCTGAAAATACCGTTGCATAAACGGGTACACAAGCAGAATTGGGACAATACTTACCATCGCGACGGTAAGCGAAACATTTCGCGCGCTCATCAGCATATCAAGCTCGGCGGCGGTCATTCTGCCGCCCATGAGCCTGCCGATGTCGGAGGCTTGGTCGAGATAAATCCACAGGCGGTGTTGGAGCGTGTAAAGGCGGGGTTCGCCAAGCATGAGAATCATCGAATCCATAAGCGAGTTCCAATGCCCAACCGCGCCGAAAATACCTATCGTTGCCAAAATCGGTTTGCAAAGCGGCAGGATTATTTTTCTGTAAACCGTAAAATAACCCGCGCCGTCGATTAGCGCGCTTTCTTCCATTTCGGCGGGGAGTGATTCTACATATGTCTTTACAAGGATGATGTTAAAGGGCTGGACAATAAGCGGAATTACATAGCCCCAAAAATTATTTGTAAGCCCAAGCATCGACATGTTTAAAAACCACGGAATCAGCCCCGCGTTAAAGTACATCGTGACGATGATAAAACGATAAACCCACTTGCGCATAAGCATTTTCTGTTGCGTGACAAGATACCCGACAAAGCCGGAGGCAAGCACCATTATCGCCGTGCCTATAACGGTACGCATTGTCGTGATATACAAGGCTTGCCCGATGTCCGGTACATTGAAAATGCTTACATAGTTTTGGATGTGAATGCCGCGCGGGATGAAATTTATTTGCCCCGCGGCAACAAGGGCGTTATCGCTTATTGTGTTGATAAAAAGGTAGTAAAACGGAAAGACGCAAAGTATTGTAAATATGAAAAACACTAAACCGTTAAGCGTGTAAAAAACATAGTCGCCCGCGGTAAGCCTCACACCTCTGTCTTTAAACAATGCTCTCACCCCTTAATATTTTGGATGCCCCGTTTGCCGTGAACAGCAAAATAATGCTTATCACGGATTTCAACATGCCGACGAGGGTCGCCATCGCGATATTATCGCCCTGCGCAATGCCGAGGTTGTAGACATAAAGGTCCAAAACCTCGATTGTCGGCTCCGTCATTGGGTTTGAGAACACGAGATACTGCTCGATGCCGCTGTTCAAAATGTTTGAAATTCCCAGAAGCAGCAGTACGAAGAACGTTGTCATAAGCCCGGGTACGGTTATGTGCCACATTTTTCTAAAGCGGCCCGCGCCGTCAACTTCGGCGGCTTCGTAAAGCTCTTGGTCGATTCCGGCGATGGCGGCGAGATAAATTATCGCGCCCCAGCCAAGCCCTTTCCACGTCCCCCACGCCCACATTTTTATCCAAACATGGTCGCCGCTCATAAGCCAGTTTGTGCCTTCTTCGATGATACCGAGCGACATAAGCATCCAGCTGAAGAAGCCCTCCGTCGAAAATATCGCGAAGGCAACGCTGTAAACAAGCACCCAGCTTATAAAGTTCGGGATTGTTGTAAGGGTTTGCACACTGCGTTTCAGCTTTTTAGTGCGCATTTCCGAAAGGAAAATGGCGAACATCATCGGAAGCCATGCGGTCGCGAGACCGATTCCGCTCATTGCAAGCGTGTTTGTAAGCACCTGGCCGATACGGTTTCGCGTTGCGGGATTTTCAAACAGGAACGTAAGCCATTGAAGCCCCACAAAATCGTCCATCGACAATTCGAAACCGGGCCGAAAATCGAAAAAGGACAATCGCCAGCCCCAAAGCGGCAAGTAGGCGAATAAAAAAATAAGAACCAGAAACGGCAGTATCATCAAAAACAAACGATACTTCGGGTCCAGTTCATATTTTTCGCCCGCAACGGGCTTGGGAAGCGAAAACCATGTCGCGACCGAAATAGCCAAAACCACCGCGAAAATCCCGTAAAAAATCAAATTTCCGTTCGGCATAACGGGTTGCACCATTTCCACGCGCGGCGAGTTGCTTAGGATACCGTAGGTAAGGCGCAGAATCGTTGTTCCGCCAAAGCCCAAAACGGACGCAATCGGCACAAAAATTACGCCTAGCCTGCGCAGCTTCGCGTTGCCGAGGCTTAGGCAAAACGCCGCGCCAAGAAGCGCGATTCCAACGCCGCAAATAATCGCGCCGACGAAAATTATCGTAAGTGTGCTTGGTTCAACCCAGTTTTGATTCAACGCCCGACCAAAGCCGGACGTAATCGAATCAAACGAAACCATGTTTGTAAAAAGCGAGTCGTTACTGTTTATAAGCTCGCTTACACGCGCCGGGTTAATCGCGGGAATAAAAGCCGCGACAAAGGCCACGAAGATGCTTAATCGCAAAGCAAACATCATGGCCCTCTCGCGGGAAGGACGTACTGTGTTAGACAAAGTCTCCACCCCTTATGGTGCAGCATTTTATTTTTGGACAGGGAAACTGTTCCCGGCTTCGAGGGAATGCGTCGCCGCCGACACATGTCCCCGGTGTCCAGTGCGCGCTTGGCGCGCTTATTTCTTTTTCATTACGAGGAACAAGACGACGCCGATTGCGAGTACCGCAACTATGACGATGATAATAATGCCGGGGCCTCCTCCGTCAGCCGTCGCGTCGGTTGCGTCTTCGACTGCGTCAACGCTCGGCTCGGGGGCGGGGTCGGTGTCGCCTGTGTCAATATCGGCGGTAATCGGCTCCGCGAAAACGGGCGCGGGGTCGCCGTACATTACAAGCGCAAGGGTTACTTCAAGGCGCGAGAATTCGCCGATTCTGTGCGGTCCGTCCACCATGGGCGTGTCGGACCAAACATTTGTCATCGGAATACGAATGCCTCTTTCATGCCCGACTTCGGCATAATCCGGCTCGAAACGCACGGCATTTCCGTCCGTTGTTATACTGTGAACAAATACGTCGAAAAGCCCGGCGGGTTGGTCCAAATCGGTTTGGACAACGGAGATATAGCCGAAACTCGCTTCGTCGTGGGTGTTTGTGCCGGGGCTGAAATCTAAAACAACGGTGAAGGGATAGCCGACTTCGAAGGGTACACTTTGTTCGGGGTATTCAACCCAATAGTATTCGCCTTCTTCGTCGGACCAAAAAGTTCCGCCGATCCAAGCGTTTCCGCCCATTACATCGCCGCCGACGGCAATTTCCGGCTCCGCGCCGCCATCTTCAACGCCTGTGGGCATGTTGTTTACGATAAACGTGATTTCAATCGAAGAAAACGGATCCATTCCCGCAAGGTCATACGCATCGTAATCGCCGCCCCATTGCCGCGCGATATCAATTGTAAGATAGCCCGCTTCGTCGCGGTCGATAAGGGGAACTTCACGCGAGCCGAGGTCGTTTCCGTCAACGACGAAGGCCGTAATTACCGCGTTTGTAGATTCGGCGTCGGCGTCGGAAAGTACGGGGATATTCGTCCCGATACCTGTCCAGTTGCCTGTAAATTTGATGGGTTCGGCGAAAGTCATGGAAATAATGGCTTCCTGACCGATTGAAAAATCAACCGACGCGTCTTCAAGGTCGCCGATTCCCCATTCCTCAACAGCGTCACTGACATCCGCGTCAAGCTGTCCCATAAGTGTTGCCGTGAAAACATCCTCCGCCGCAACCGCGTGCAAAACCGGCACGGAGGCAATAAGTAGTGCAAAAGCTAAAACAAATGCAAAGAACTTTCCTGTCTTTTTCATTAGACCGTTCCTTTCTTTCATGTATTTTTAGGATATATAACATATGCGGCAGACATTAGCAAGACAAAATTTGTAACATTTCATAATAAAATTGTTAAGGAATTGTGCAGAAAAGCGCGCTTTTTTAATTTTGCAAAAAAGAGTCGGCGAGTGTCACTCGCCGACTCTTTTTTTTATGGGCTAATGGAACACTACATCTGTATGCGTTTTGTTGCAATTTTTTCGCAAAAAACGGTGTCGTGTTCGACGAACAGAATTGTTGGCGCGTGTGAGACAAGAAGCTCCTCGATTTGCATTCGCGATAGGATATCGACGAAATTCAGCGGCTCGTCCCAGATTAGCAAATGCGCTTTTTCGCATAAACTTTTGGCCAAAAGTGTCTTCTTTTTTTGCCCGCCGCTGAAGGTTTGCATGTCTTTTTCGAATTGCACGCGAGAGAAATCGAGTTTGTGCAAAATGGATTTAAAGAGGCTCTCGTCGATGTTGTTTTCAGAAGCGAAGTCGGTGAGGTTTCCGGCGAGATGCGATGTGTCCTGCGATACGTAGGAAATTTTCAGGCCGGATGCTTTTGTGATTTCGCCTGTAGAGGTCATGTTTTCGTGAGATTCGCCGCCGCGCCCGCCCTCGCCCCCCCCGATTATCAGCTTCAAAATGCTCGATTTTCCCGAGCCGTTTTTGCCGCAAAGTGCGATTCGGTCGCCGCGTTCGATGGTGAAATTCACGTCGCGGCAGACAACTTTTGCGCTGTTTCCGCCGTTTGCGCCGTTTTCGCCATATGAAATCGCAACATCGCGAAGCCCGACAAACCGACCCGTATGAAGCGGCAACTGCGAAATTTTCAACGCGTCGGCATTGTCGAGATTTTTTAAAAGCGCAGATTTTTCCTCAATCGCGCTGTCTTGGCGGCGTTCGAGATTCTTGCGGCGTTGTTGCATTTTCAGCGATTTTTTCGCCTGATACTCCTTCGAGCCGGTGGTCACATGCCCTTTTTTTCGTGCCGCCGCCGCGCCTTTGCCCATTTTGGCGGTTTCGGCTTTGTCGGCGAATCGCGAACTCTGTCGCGCCGCTGTTTGCAGGCGTTTTATCTCCTTTTTCAGCTTGGCGTTTTCCGCAAGTTCGAAGCTGTCGCGCAGCTCCTTGTTTGCGAGCCAAGACGAAAAATTCCCGCGTTGCACCTCGATATTCGCGCGGTTTATGGACAAAACATGGTCGATGCATCCGTCCAAAAAAGCGCGGTCGTGCGACACAAGAATAAACCCCTTTTTGCCCGACAAATAGCGACTGACAAGCCGCCGCCCATGCGCGTCCAAATGATTCGTCGGCTCGTCAATAAGCAAAAAATTATTCTCCTTCAAAAAAAGTGCGGCAAGCAAAATTTTCGTCTGCTCGCCGTTTGAAAGCGTACCAAACGGCCGCGCGAGGACTTCCTCGGGAATATCCAAAAGCGACATCTCGCGAAGCAATTCCCACTCCTCAAATCCCCGACACACCCCATCAATCACGCGTCGGGTAATCCAACTCTGCCCCTCTCGCGGCATGGTCGCGGGGAAATAATCGAACTTTACTCCTGTGGAAATTTTCCCCGTGTATTCGTATTTCCCCAAAAGTAAATTCAAAAAAGTCGTTTTCCCGCGCCCGTTTCTGCCCGTAAAACCGAGCTTCCAGTCGGTGTCGAGCTGAAAACTTACGTCTTCGAAAATATTGTCATACGTGCCGTCGTAGGCAAAGGTTAAGTTTGAAATATTTATTTGCATTTCGTCCCTCCTTGAGCATTTGCGCGCCAAGCGCGCATTGGGCACCGAGGACATGTGTCGCGGCGACGCATTCCCCCGAAGCCGAGGCCGCTTCCCGCCCCATAAAAATAAGCCGCAAGAAAGTCGCGGCTCACAAATACAAAAGGAAAAAAAACTCCATGCAGGCGAGTCAAAACCGACAACTTTCTTGCTATCGCACAACAAAACAAGCGGGCAAGCCGCTTACGCCGTGCATAAATTTCAGCAAGAAAATTATCTCATTCGTTTCGCCATTCGCCGGGCCCACAAATCGCCATTAGAAATTCGTCGCCCGCGTTCCTTTCTTCGATTTTTTTAAAAATATCACAACAATGCGCAAATTGTCAACGATTCGCATTGCCTCGAACCGGGATATCCTAACGCTTTGGGAATTTACAAGGCATTTTTTCCGAATCATTTTTTGATGAAATTTTGAAAAATTTTTGTGTGTTTGATATAATCTTGATTATCACAGTTGTTTTTTGGAATTTCGAACGTATTATTTCCGCGTAATCGGGGTATGAAATCGAGGGTATGAAATGGTCGAAAATTATAAAGAAATCCTATACGACAACGAAACCCTGAGCACTCCGCGCCTAACCCTGCGAAAATTTCGCAAAACCGACGCGGAGGATGTTTTCGAATACGGCAGCGACGCGGAAACATTGGAATTTCTCGTGTGGGAAGGCCTAAAAACCGCAGACGACGCAAAAGTGGCAATCGTAAATTACTACTGGTCGCGGCCGGGCTTTTTCGCGATTGAGCGCGAAGGAAAATGCATCGGATGCATTGATTTGCGTATGCTCCCCGAGCACGAAAAAGCAACATTCGGCTATGTGCTGAACCGCGCATTTTGGGGGCAGGGATACATGTCGGAAGCCCTTTCCGCCGTCCTCGCGCTGTGCTTCGAAAAACTGGAGCTAAACCGTGTCGAATCGGAACACTATGTCGGCAACGAGGGAAGCGGGCGCGTGATGGAAAAATGCGCCATGCAACGCGAGGGGCTTTCCCCGCAAAAAGAAAAAATCAAGGGAACTTTCCGCGATATCGTACATTACGGGCTCACACGGGATATGTATTTTGAAAAACGGAGGAACACATGAAAAACATCAGAAACTTCTGCATCATAGCGCACATCGACCACGGAAAATCCACGCTTGCGGACCGCTTAATCGAACTCGCGGGAGTGCTAACCAAGCGCGAAATGCAGTCCCAAGTTTTAGACAACATGGACTTAGAACGCGAACGCGGAATTACGATTAAAGCGCAATCCGTGCGGCTTGTTTATAACGCCCCCAATGGCGAGGAGTATATTTTAAATTTGATAGACACACCCGGTCACGTTGACTTCACATACGAAGTCTCGCGGTCGCTTGCGGCGTGCGAGGGCGCGGTGCTTATTGTTGACGCGGCGCAGGGTATTGAGGCGCAAACCCTTGCGAATGTATATCTCGCTTTGGATAACAGCCTCGAAGTTGTGCCGGTTATCAACAAAATCGACCTCGTCTCCGCCGACCCCGAGCGCACGAAAGACGAAATCGAGAGCGTAATCGGCCTCGACGCGTCCGACGCGCCGCTTATTTCCGCAAAAAATTCGCTGAACATACAGCATGTCTTCGACAAGGTTGTTTCGGCGATTCCCGCGCCCGTCGGCGACCCCGACGCGCCGCTGAAGGCACTTATTTTCGACTCCGTTTTCGACGCATACAAGGGCGTAATCGTCTTCATCCGCGTGATTGACGGCGTAATAAAAAAAGGCACGCAGGCATATTTTATGGCGACGGACAAGAAATTCGAAATCGTTGAAGCCGGCTACTTCGGGCCGGGCAAATTTATCCCGTCGGAGTCGCTTAAAGCGGGCGAAGTAGGCTATATCACCGCGTCAATAAAAAACGTGCGGGACACCTCAATCGGCGACACCGTAACCGAAGTAGGCCGCCAAACCGCCGAACCCTTCCCGGGCTACAAAAAAGTCAATCCAATGGTTTACTGCGGAATTTTCCCCGCCGACGGCGCACGCTACACCGACTTGCGCGATTCCCTCGACAAACTGCAACTCAACGACGCCTCGCTGCAATTCGAGCCGGAAACATCGGTCGCGCTGGGCTTCGGATTCCGTTGCGGTTTCCTCGGTCTCCTTCATCTTGAAATAATCCAAGAACGCCTCGAGCGCGAATATAACCTCGATTTAATCACAACCGCGCCGTCGGTAATCTACAAAGTCCATCAAACCAACGGCGAAATTATCGAGCTTTCAAACCCCGCCGACATGCCCGACCCGTCACGCATAGACTTCATGGAGGAGCCGATTGTCAAAGCGGAAGTAATGCTTCCGACGGATTACATCGGCCCCGTAATGGAGCTGTGTCAAGAGCGGCGCGGCGTGTATATCGGCATGGAATACATCGAAAACCGTGCGATTCTCCGCTACGAACTGCCGCTTAACGAAATCATTTACGATTTCTTCGACACCCTGAAATCGCGCAGTCGCGGCTACGCCTCCTTCGATTACGACCTCCTCGGCTACCAAAAATCCGACCTCGTAAAACTCGACATCATGGTGCATCACGAACCCGTTGACGCGCTGTCGTTCATTGTGTTCAAAAAAACTGCCGAAGAACGCGGGCGGCGCATGGCAGAAAAGCTCAAAAAAGAAATCCCCAAGCATCAATTCGAAATCCCGATTCAAGCCTGTATCGGCAGCAAAATCGTCGCACGGGAAACAATCGGCGCGCTTCGCAAAGACGTACTTTCGAAATGCTACGGCGGCGACATCACCCGCAAGAAAAAACTCCTCGAAAAGCAAAAAGAGGGCAAAAAGCGCATGAGAAGCATCGGCTCTGTCGAAGTGCCGCAACAGGCATTTATGAATGTTTTGAAGTTGGATGAAGGGTGACACCAAGTGTTCGTTTAAATTAATTTTCACAGTAATTAAATAAATTAAACGGAGGTCAACCATGGGCTACTTAGGTATCGACTTGGGAACGACGAACTCGGCGGCGATTATCTACAACGACAAGAAGGATTCTTTAGACGTCGTTCGGCTGGACGGGACGGATGAGATTTTGCCATCGGCGGTGTGTTTTCACGAGGATGGTGTGATTGTCGGGATGGAGGCCAAGGCGGGCGCGATAATTTATCCCGAAAGCACCGTGATTTCCGTGAAACGCATGATGGGCGGCGGGGAGAAAATTAACATCGGCGAGATTGAAAAAACGCCGGAGGAAATTTCGGCGGAAATTTTGGCGAAATTGAAAAAGGCCGCGGAGGAACAGGCGGGCGAAAAGTTTGACGAAGTTGTTATTACGCATCCCGCGTATTTTAACGACAGGCAGATTTTCGCGACAAAACAGGCGGGAGAGCTTGCGGGCTTTAAAAATGTTTATCTCCTCAGCGAGCCGCTTGCCGCCGCGATTGAGTACGGATATCGGCAAAGCTATGCGCAAACGTTGCTTGTTTATGACCTCGGCGGCGGTACTTTTGATGCCTGCGTGCTTCGGGTTTCGTTGGACGAGCAGGGGCAGGAAGTTTTTCAAGAACTGTCCGACGTCGGCGATATGAATTTGGGCGGCGATGATTTCGATTTTGAACTTATGCGCTGGCTGAAAACTAAGTGCGAAAAGGAATCGGGCGTGGATTTCGATGCGCTTGATATGGCGGAGCGCAAGCGGGTTACACAAAAATTAAAGCAGGAAGCCGAGCTTATTAAGGTAAAACTTTCCGGCGCGAACAAGGCGACCATACGTATCAATCCGCTGGTGATAATTGATGGGGTGCCTAAAAATTTGAACACGGAGATTACGCGTGAAGAATTTGAGGCGATGATTCGCAAATATGTTGACCGTTCGCGGGATATTATAGAGGAAGCGTTGAAACGTGCGGATGTTGCGGCGGATGAGGTTTCTAAGGTTGTGCTTGTTGGCGGGTCCACGCTTATTCCTATGGTAAAGCGCATGGTTGCGGGCTTTATCAAGGAGCCGTATCGTGCAACGGACCCGGCGAAATCCGTCGCTATGGGCGCGAGTATTTATAATTATTTGATTCATTTGCCGAATTCGAACGTGAAAGTCGGGCAGATTACGCGGCAGGTTTTCGGCACGGAGGCGGTCAGCGACTTGAAAACTATGGAGCGCGAAGCCATCGCGATTATTCCTATGGGCAGCCCGATTCCGAGCAAGTATTCCGACTCGAATTTTGCGTCGATGTCGGGCGCGAGTCGCGTAAATGTTGATGTTTTCCAGTGGGAAAAGGGGCTTGAAAAAGAGCGAAAATACATCGGAACCGTCGGAATTTCCGGGCTTACGGGAACGACGCAAATTGAAATAACTTACGCAATCGACGAGAATAATATCTTCGAAGTGTTCGTAAAAGACCTTGCGACGGGGCGAACGGAACGTGCGGAATTTGACCGCACACAAACCGCCGCTCCTCCCGTACGCGAAATTCGCGGCGCGGGCGCGACGGATAAAATCAACGTCGTGTTTATCATCGACACAACGGGCAGTATGGACACGTATATCAACGGCGTGAAAGACCGCGCCATCGAGTTTTCGAATATTTTGGCGTCGAAGGGCGCGATGTACAAGCTGGGCTTAATCGGGTTCGGCGATTTGGGCGAAAAAGAAAAGCCGTCGGTGTACAACTTTACCGACGACGTGCCGAAATTCCAAAAGCAGGTGAAAAATATTCCGCGTACGTACGGCGGCGATATTCCGGAATCGTCTCTCGACGCGCTTGAAACGGGTTGCGAGCTTCTGAAATCTCGCAGGGACGACGGCACCGCGCGCACCATCTTCATTTTAATAACGGACGCGCCGCCGCATGTTCCGACGCACAGCGGAAAGTCCGTCGCGGACATTTGCGAGATGCTTGCGGCATACGATGTGACGACGTACGTTGTCGCGCGGAAAGACCGCGAGTCCGTCGAGGCATACGACCCCGTTACAAAACCGAACGGAAAATATTACGACTTGAACGACAAATTTTTCGACATTTTGGACAATATCGCAATGAGCATTGCCGAGCTGATACGGATTTAAAGGAGCGGATTGTTATGGATTACAGAGCATTTTTGCCCGACATTGACGTCGAAGACGGAAAAAAGCGCGTAATGGGCAACATGTCGCTTTACGCGCGATTGCTGGGTCGATTTGACGGCGAAAAAATGTCTGCCAATGTTATCGACGCAATTGACGCGGGCGACGAAAAGAATCTTTCGCAAGCAGCTCACGCGCTAAAAGGCACGGCGGCAAACTTGGGATTTCCGGTAATATGCAGAGTCGTTGGCGAAATCGACGCGCTTTGCAAAGACGGTAAAAACTGCACGCATCTTAAACAAGACCTGCAAGACGCAACGGATGCCCTTTGCGCGGCAATTAAGCGATTTTTGGAGTCGATTTAGGCGGTTTAGTTGATTTAGTGCGATTTGTAGCGGGTTGTTCAATCCGAATAAATTTTCGCGATAATCTCCTCCATTGGCAGTGATTTTATTGAAATGTCTGCGAAATGTATTTTTTGTGACAGATTTTCGATAAATGCTCCGATGGGGGTTTTTTCTGTGTCGACTTCGATTACGATTTCGTGGGAGGATTTTTTTTGCAAGAGTCGTACGTTCATTTCGTGCAAAATCGTGGGGTTTAGAGGGTTTGTTAGGGTCAGTTCGATTATTTTTTTCTCGCCGACGTATTGGTGAAGTTTTTCGGTTGCCCCATCGAATACGACTTTGCCGTGGTTGACTATGATTATGTGTTCGGCGAGTTGGCCTACGTCTTCGAGGTCGTGGGTGGTTAGAATAAAAGTTGTGCCGGAGGCGTTTAATTCGCGGATGAATTCGCGAATTTTTGTTTTTGCCAAAATATCCAGCCCTATTGTCGGCTCGTCGAGGAAAACAATTTCGGGATTGTGAAGCATCGCCATGATAAATTCGCATTTCATGCGCTCGCCGAGGGACAGAACGCGCGTCGGCTTTTGCATGACTTCTTCAATTTCAAAAAGACCTGCGAGATGCGCAAGGCGCGAGCGGTAATCCGCATGGGGGATGCCGTAAATTGCGCGGTTCATGTTAAAACTGTCCACGGGCGGAATGTCCCAAACAAGCTGTGAACGCTGGCCGAAAACCGCGCCGATTTTTCGTACATACCTTTCGCGCGCGGCATACGGACTCATGCCCAGAGAGCTTATTGCGCCCGATGTCGGATAAAGCGTGCCGCAAAGCATTTTTATCGTCGTCGATTTTCCCGCGCCGTTCGGGCCGATTAGCCCGCAAATACTGCCCCTTTTTACGGCAAAAGAAATGTCGTCCACGGCCGTGACCTCGATTTTTTCGCGCACGAAAAGCCCTTTGAGTGCCTCGCCGAAGCCGCTTCCGCGTTTGTATGTAACGTATTTTTTTGTTAAATTTTCTACTGTTATGATGTCCATTATCCGCCAGCCCCTTCGTGTTTTGCATTATAACACAGGGCGGTTTTTCTCGGGTTAGGGGTTCAAAAAAAGAGTCGGCGAGTGACACTCGCCGACTCTTTTTTGCGGGATGGGACACCGACCCGCGAAAAAAAATGATGATGTTACTGTCACTAATATCATCATTTTTGAAAAATTTTCAGGAATTGCGTATTTGTGGGGTTTGGAGTATAATTTGGGTGAAAGGAGTACAAAACAATGACCGAAAATCACCCCCCCCAAGAATACACAGCCGACAACATCCAAGTCCTCGAAGGCCTCGAGGCCGTTCGAAAACGCCCCGGAATGTACATCGGCTCGACGGCGGCGAAAGGCCTGCATCACCTCGTCTACGAAATAGTAGACAACGCGGTTGACGAAGCCCTGATGGACGCCTGCGACGAAATAATCGTGACCATTCACCCCGACAACTCGATTTCCGTTAGGGACAACGGGCGCGGAATCCCCGTAGGAATTCAGGCGCAAACGGGCCTGCCCGCCGTGGAGGTTATTTTCACGGTGCTTCACGCCGGCGGAAAATTCGGCAGTGGCGGCTACAAGGTGTCGGGCGGTTTGCACGGCGTCGGCGCAAGCGCGGTAAACGCGCTGTCGGAGTGGCTTATCGTGCGCGTTTACGACGGCGAGAAGATGCATGAAATGAAATTTTCGCGCGGCCCGGTAGAATCGCCTTTGCAAGTCATCGGCGACACGACGGAAACAGGCACGTTCGTTCACTTCAAGCCCGACGCGGAAATTTTCGAGGAACTCGAATACAATTTCGACACCCTGAAACAACGCTTGCAGGAAACGGCATTTCTGACAAAAGGCCTGAAAATCGACCTGCGGGACGAACGCCCCAACCCCCGCACGCCCCGTTCCTATAAATACGACGGCGGCATAATGGAATTCGTCGCGCATATCAACAAGAACAAAACGCCGATTTTCGACGAAATCTTCTACTGCGAAGCCAAGCACGACAACGTACTCGTCGAGCTTTCCCTGCAACACAACGACGGTTTTTTGGAAACAACGTATTCCTTCGTAAATAATATAAATACGACCGACGGCGGCACGCATGTTACGGGCTTTCGTTCGGGACTTACGCGAACGATTAACGATTACGGGCGCAAGTTCAATTTGCTCAAGGAGAACGAAAAAAATCTCTCAAGCGAGGACGTACGCGAGGGTCTGACGGCAGTAATAAGCATAAAAGTGGAGGAGCCGCAGTTCGAGTCGCAAACAAAGGCGAAGCTAAACAACTCCGAAGCGCGAACCGCCGTCGAGCATATTTTATCGGAACAGCTCACATTTTTCCTCGAAGAACACCCCGCCGTCGGCAAAATAATCATCGAAAAGTCGCTAATGGCGGCGCGTGCGCGTGACGCGGCGCGCAAAGCCCGCGAACTCGTACGGCGCAAGTCGATTTTCGACGGCGGACGCTTGCCGGGCAAGCTCTCCGATTGTTCCGAAAAAGACCCCGCGCTTTGCGAAATTTTCCTGGTGGAGGGTGACTCCGCGGGCGGCAGCGCGAAACTCGCCCGCACCCCGCATACGCAGGCGATTTTGCCCTTGCGCGGAAAAATAATGAACGTCGAAAAGGCGCGGCTCGATAAAATTTTGGACAACAAAGAAATCGAGGCAATGATAAAAGCCTTCGGCACCGGCATCCACGAAGATTTCGACCTCGAAAGGCTCCGTTATCACAAAATCGTAATAATGACCGACGCCGACGTAGACGGTTCGCATATCCGCACGCTGCTGCTAACATTTATGTACCGTTTCATGCCCGAACTTGTAAGCGAGGGCTTCATTTATATCGCCCAACCGCCGCTGTACAAAGTCGAAAAGGGTAAAAAAGAATATTACGCCTACAGCGACGACGAGCTGAAACGCACCCTCGATGAAATCGGCCGCGACGGCTTAAAGCCGATTCAACGATATAAAGGTCTGGGCGAAATGGACGCCGACCAGCTTTGGGAAACGACAATGGACCCCGAAAGGCGCATCCTCCTCCGCGTCTCCCTGGACGACGCCATCGCCGCCGATTTGATTTTCACACAGCTAATGGGCGACAAAGTCGAGCCGCGCCGCGAATTTATTCAGGAGTTTGCGACACAGGTGCGGAATTTGGACGTGTGATACTTTTCGCCGTCCTGTTCCTCTCTCGTACCGGTACCGCCTATTTTTTCTGTCTCGTTAAACTCGCAATGTCTTGAATTTTGAACATTTCCTTGTCAAGTTCGGCGATTTTTTCGGCGCACTCCCACAGGCTTCGGCTAATCGGTTCGGGCATGGCTTTGTTGAATTTGTAGCGTACTTTGTGTTCCAACGATGCCCAAAAGTCCATGGCTTGCGTGCGAATTTGCACCTCTACGGGGAGATGTACGGTTGAGTCGGTTAAATAAATCGGGACTTCGATTATTAAATGAAAACTGCGATAGCCCGACGGTTTGGGTGCCGATACATAGTCGCGCATTTTTAGGATTTTTATATCGGGTTGGCGGACGAAAACGTCGGCAATTGTACCAATGTCCCGCGCGTAGGAGCAGATGCATCGAATCCCTGCTATGTCCGTGAGATGGGTGCGGGCGTTTTCGGCGGTCAGCTCGAAGCCGCGCCTGTGCAACTTTTGCGCGATGCTTTCGGGCGTTTTTACGCGGGCTTTTACGTGTTCAATCGGATTGTTCTCGTGCAAATTTGCGAACTCCTCCAAGATGGTCCCCACGCGGGTTTCCATGTTGTTTAACGCGCATTTGAACAAGACCAAATCCTTTTTAAGCAGTGAGAATTCTTCCGTTGAAAATAAAATCGCCATTAAATCTACCCTTCCTAAACTGTATACGGCTTCGAAGGAACGCGTCACTTACGAAACGTGTCCCCGGTTAAGGCTGCGCGCTTGGCGCGCGGGATGCTAATCGTCAAAACCGCGCCGTTTTTTTCTCCGTTTTCGGCGGTTGCGATGCCGCCATGCAAATCCACTATGGATTTTACCGTTGATAAACCGATGCCCGTAAGTCCGCCCTTTCCGCGATAAAAACGCTCGAAAACATGCGGAATCGCGTCGGGCTCGAAGCCGGGACCGTCGTCGCAAACGCGCACGTACACAACCGCGCCGAGGGTGTAACACTCGACACTTACCGTTGTTTTTGCAAATCGGATGGCGTTGCTTATTAAATTATTTAAGGCACGTTCGATGTGGTTCATCGCGCAATAAAGCAACAGCGGCTCGTCGCTTGATGCATATCGTATTTCAATGCCGCGCACATCCGCAACGGGGAGTTGTTGTCGGATGCATTCTTTTACGGTTATACGTATATTTATTTCCTCCATTGGCGGCGGCGAAACATTATCCAGCCGCGCAATGTACAAAATATCGTCAACCATATCGGCCAATCGCGCCTGCGCCTCGAGAATCGTTGCCGCCGCGGTCGGGCCGTCCATAACGCCGCTTTGTATGCCTTCGCCGTACATTTTAATTGTCGTAAGCGGCGTGCGGAATTCATGCGAAACATTCTGAAAAAACGCTTTTTGTTCGCTATCGTATGCGTCGAGACGAAGCGCGGAGATGTTTAAACTTTGGTTAAGCTCGTTGAACTCGTCGCTCCAAAAAGTTTGTGTGTTCGGCGTAAAATCTCCGCGCCCGATTTGGCGCACAAAATCACGCAACTGGCGAAGCGGCTTCAATAAAGAATCCGCTATAACCACCGCGATAAATGTCGCAAGCATCCAAATGACAGCGACAAAAAACAACAAAATTCGTATCATGACCGCCGTAAACGCGTTTAAATTTCCGACATTCAAGTAAAAAATAACCGCGCCCGCATAGGCACCCGTATCAACGTCCGGCTCTATTGGAACGGCGGTAATAAAAACCATGTAGTCATCCACGGAAATCCGCCGAGGCGCCGCAAAATTGCGGGCGGAAAAATTCGCGGGTAAATTTATATAGTCGTAGGTCACAGGTACATAATTTTCGTCAACTTCAAAGGAACGAACCGTCACAAAACGGTGTTCTTGTGCAAAAACACGCGCTAATCGACCAAGCCGAGGCGCGTCTTTTCCTTCAAATTCGGCGCGGGCAACGTTAAGGGCGTATATCGCGGCGGCTTCAGTGTAGGCGTTAACGGAAAGAATAAACAAAAGTGAAACAATAACGAATGAGGTGACAATAAGAATCGAAAACGCCATCACAATATGGGCTTGAATCAGCCCGTTGATTCTGACAGCCGCCCTGACAATCGTTTTCATTTTGCGCCCGCCATTGCCGCCGCCCTCTCAAACTCAACGCGCCGAAAAATCGACTTAACCCGCGCCACAACGCTAAGCGGGCTGGCAGGCTTTGTAAAAAAATCGTCGCTTCCGAGGTCCATCGCGGTTTGATAATCAAGGTCGGAATCCCTCGCAGTAAGCATGATAATCGGTACGTGCGAAAACGTACGAAGCTCGCTGCAAATTGCAAACCCGCTGGAACCCGGCATCATAACGTCGAGTATAACCAGGTCGCACGGTTTGTTCTCAAAAGCTGTAAGCAGGTGGTCGCCTGTTTCAAAAATTAAAACATCGTACCCCGCGCTTTCCAAAAATGTTTTAAGTGCCTCGCGAATCGAATAGTCGTCGTCGGCAACGTAAATCAGCTTTTTCTCGTCCATGAGCATCTCGTCCCCCTCTGAAATTTTTTGATATTCAAATCGTTTTCAAATCATTGGTGTTAGTGACACAAACATCAACAAATCTGCATTTTATTTTATCATATGGATAAAAACATGCAAACTTGCAAAAAAAGGAACTTAGTGAAGGAATCGTGGAATTCAACGGGCATTTCGCGCGAAAATGCCTGTTTTCGGCGCGACATGGTCAAATACGGCTGTTGCATAATTATTCGGACAACATTAAACTATCTTTAGCACTCGACTAGCGGGAGTGCTAATAATTTTACAGGAGGAATTACATGAAGCTCAAGCCTTTATGCGACCGAGTCGTTATTAAACAGCTCGAAGCGGAAGAAACAACCAAGTCCGGAATCGTTCTGCCCGGAACCGCACAGGAAAAACCACAACAAGCCGAAGTCGTTTCCGTCGGCCCCGGCGGCGTTGTTGACGGAAAAGAAATTAAAATGGAAGTTAAGCCGGGCGACAAGGTGATTTATTCAAAGTATGCCGGAACGGAAGTTAAACTTGGGGAAGATGAATTTATCATTGTGAGACAAAGTGATATTTTAGCGTGCGTGGAATAGGAGAAGATTTTATTGATAAAAAAATATACTATTGATGTTAAGAAGCCTTCTACACGGCAAGAAGCAGAGACGTTTGCTAACGCAGAGTTGAAAGAAATATTAGCAAGCCTAGGTGAAAAAATTGAAGAAAATGAAAAACATGGAGGTAATCATGGCTAAGCAAATCAAATATGCAATAGATGCACGAACCGTCCTTGAAGCGGGCGTAAACAAGCTCGCGGACACCGTAAATATCACCCTTGGCCCCAAAGGCCGCAACGTTGTTTTGGACAAAAAGTACGGCACGCCGCTTATCACAAACGACGGCGTTACAATTGCCAAAGAAATCGAGCTGGAATGCCCGTTTGAAAACATGGGTGCGCAGCTTGTAAAAGAAGTCGCGACAAAAACGAACGACGTCGCCGGAGACGGCACAACAACGGCAATCGTCCTTGCGCAAGCAATGGTGCGCGAAGGTTTGAAAAACATAGCCGCCGGCGCGAACCCGATTATTTTGCGCAACGGAATGCAAAAAGCCACCGACACCGCAGTTGACGCAATTAAAGGCATGAGCCAAGCCATCGACGGCAAAAATCACATCGCAAAAGTCGCGGCGATTTCCGCAAGCTCGCAAGAAGTCGGCGATATGATTGCCGAAGCAATGGACAAAGTTTCCAGCGACGGCGTAATCACCGTCGAGGAATCGAAAACCATGTTCACCGAGCTTGAACTCGTCGAAGGAATGCAGTTCGACCGCGGCTATCTTTCCGCGTACATGTGTACCGACATGGAAAAAATGGTCGCGAATCTCGACAGCCCCTACATTTTGATTACAGACAAAAAAATCTCAACAGTTGCGGATATCTTGCCGATTTTGGAACAGATAGTACAAATGGGCGCAAAACTTTTAATAATCGCCGAAGACGTCGAAGGCGAAGCACTCACGACCCTCGTTTTAAACAAATTGCGCGGCGTATTCAACGTTGCCGCTGTAAAAGCCCCCGGATTCGGCGACCGCCGCAAGGCAATGCTTGAAGATATCGCGATTTTAACGGGCGGAAAAGTAATTTCCTCCGAAGTCGGCCTCGAGCTTAAAGAAATCGAAGTGGGCGACCTTGGTCGCGCAAAATCCGTACGAATCGACAAAGAAAACACAATCGTAATCGACGGAGCCGGCGAAAAATCCGACATCGACGCGCGCGTGGTGCAAATCAAAGCCCAAATCGAAGAAACCACCAGCGAATTCGACAAGGAAAAGCTCCAAGAACGCTTGGCCAAAATGGCAGGCGGCGTAGCCGTAATAAAAGTAGGCGCGGCAACCGAAACCGAGCTGAAAGAGAAAAAGCACCGCATGGAAGACGCCCTCGCGGCAACCCGCGCGGCAGTAGAAGAAGGCATAATCAGCGGCGGCGGGAGCGCGTACATCCACGCTCTCCCCGACGTGAAAAAAGTAACGGCGTCCCTGACAGGCGACGAAAAAACCGGTGCGGAAATCGTCCTGAAATCCCTGGAATCCCCCGTCCGTCAAATCGTTGACAACGCAGGACTCGAAGGCGCGGTAATCGTAAACGCGATGAAAGAAAAAGAAAAAGGCACCGGCTTCGACGCCCTTTCGGAATCCTTCGTAAACATGGTAACAGCGGGCATAATCGACCCAACAAAAGTAGCCCGCACCGCCCTGCAAAACGCCACCTCCGTAGCCGCAACCTTGCTGACAACCGAAGCCGTAGTAACCGACATAAAAGAACCCGAACCCCCAATGCCCCCCGGCGGCGGAATGGGAATGATGTAGCGCGCCAAGCGCGCAGTGGGTGCCGGGGGCATGTGTCGCGGGGCGACACGTGTTCTCGGTGCCGGGAGCAGTTTCCCGGTCCATAAAAAAGAAGTCGCTTCGCGAAGAGTGAAGCGGCTTCTTTTTTTGGATAGCGGGGCGGTAACTGCGACGGTACGGGGTGGGTGACCTTTGTTTTTGCAGTCCTGCGCGGTTATTTTGCCGCACACGACGGACCGCAAGGCACTTCCCGCAAGGTCCTTTTTACGCAAACGAAAAATCTCTTGACTTTGGAGTTGCTCCATGGTTTACAGTGTTCTTGATGCTTTTCCGTGTCTGAAATCATTGATGCGTCCTCGGAAGAGTAAGTGTGAAAAATGAACGAGAGGAACGCGGGCGGCGAATTTTTGATGGCGATTTGTGCGCTCAACGAATGGCGAAAAGTATGAGGAGGTGAATGCGGTGAGCGAATTTTACACGGTGGGCAAATTGTCGAAAATATTGGGCATTTCTGCCGATACATTGCGGTATTACGACGAAATCGGGCTTTTGAAGCCAAAGCACACCGACCGCGATTCGGGCTATCGCTACTACACGATAGACCAAGCGGCACAGGTCAACCGAATTTTGGAATTTAAGGAGTTCGGCTTTAGGTTGAGCGAAATCGGGGAAATGCTCGCAGGCGGCGCGCTTGCCGACGTGTGCCGCAAGAGGTACAGCGCGTTGATTTGCGAGAAACTTCGCATGGACGGCATTATTGAAAAGTTGGCAGGGAAAATTAAAAATTTAGAAAAAGAGGAGGATTCAAGTGTGAAAAATCGAAGAAAGGAACGCGGGCGACGGATTTCTAATGGCGATTTGTGCGCTCAACGAATGACGAAAAGTGCGGGGAAAAAAGTGTTATTGGTGGACGATGCCGCATTTTTGCGCATGATGTGCAGGGATGTTTTGGGCAAAGCGGGATTTGAAATTGTCGGTGAGGCCGAAAACGGCGAGGAGGGCGTGGAAAAATTCAAGGAGCTAAGCCCCGACCTTGTAATTTTGAACATCGTGATGCCGCGCATGGACGGAATTGAAGCCTTGGGCAAAATCATATCGCACGACCCAAATGCACGCGTGATTATGCTCAGCGCGGTTTCGCAACGCGCAGTGATTGCTGAAGCGTTGTCCTTGGGGGCGCGGAGGTTTGTTGCAAAGCCGTTTCAGGGTGACGGGCTGATTGAATCGGCGCGAGAAGCCTTGGAATCTGCCACGAAATGCAATCCCGAGACGTTTTATGTGGAGCCTGTGGAAATGCAAACAGACGATGCGCCCGCGCCTGACCCCGACCCGACCCACGCACTGCTCGTAAAAATTATTGAGGGGCAGGAGGAGATTAAGGAACTGCTTCAAAAAAGCGCGCCAAGCGCGCATTGAACACCGGGGACATGTGTCGGAGTCGGCACATTCCCTCGAAGCCGGGGGCAGTTTCCCGGTCTTCAAAAAAGCGCGCCAAGCGCGCATTGAACACCGGGGACATGTGTCGGAGTCGGCACATTCCCTCGAAGCCGGGAGCAGTTTCCCGGTCTACAAAAAACAGCATGGCGGCAAGGATAGCCGCCATGCTGTTTTTTTCGTGATTATTCGTTGCCGTGTTGTTCTGCAAGAACCGTCCCCTGTCTTTCACTTTACCTTTGCCGCTTCTTCCGCGCGTTTTTGTACGGCATCAATCTCTGTTTCGGACATTCCGCTTTTTAACTTTTGGCTGGAGATTTTCAAGTAGTGAATATACTCGTCTATTTTGCCTGCTGTCAGCATCTCCGTTGCGTAGCGATTTTCGTAATAGGCATTTTCCTGTACTTCGCGCTTTTCACGGTCATACATACCCATCACCTCCTATGCTCACAGGGTCAGAATGATTTGATGCGAGACAGAGAAGCGTCCACTGTCTTGTCCGGCGCGCTTGGCGCGCTTTTACTCTACCGCAATTACTACCGGCAGTGAGGTGTGCAGACCGTTTGCTGTGGTGGCTGTAATTGCTACGGGGCCCGGGAAAATTCCGGTAACTACGCCGGTTGGTGACACTTGGGCAATTGCAGGGTTGCTGGATGTCCACGTAACGCTTTGATTCGCGCCGGCAGGTTGTACGGAGGCGACCAGGGGTATAGTGCCTCCCACGGCCACTGTTGCCGTTGTCGGGGGCAAAATAGCAACCCCTGTCGGCTGAATTTCAGGCGCGGTTACTGTTATCACTGCGTGACCGACTATATGGCTGTACCCCGGTGCTGCTGAAGTTGCGACTATGGTGGCTACACCCGGTGACATGGGGGTGACTGCGCCGGTCGGGCTCACGGCAGCATACGCCGGGTTAAGGGATAACCACGTTACGGCTTGATTCGCGCCGGCAGGAGATACGGTAGCGGTCAGGTTTAAAATTGAGCCCATTGCCACGGATGCCGTTTGTTGGGACATGGTAATCCCTGTAGGCGGAATTTCCGTCGCGGCGGTTACGGTGATTATTGCGGTGTTAGTCAGGCCGTTTACCGTGTATACCGTTATGGTGGTCGTTCCCGTTGAATGGGCGGTAATCAGGCCGGTGTTGTAGTCCACAGAGGCAACGCCGGGATGGGAAGACCTCCACCAAACGGCGCGGGTCGCTGTGGTTACGGTTGCGGGCATGATGGTTGGGGTGAGGGTTCGGGTTGCTCCTACGGGGATGCTTTCATTGTCGATGGTAACGCTTGTTGGAAGGGGGTCGGTTGTGACGAGCATTTCAACGGTTGCGGTGTGGTTGTTTACGGTGGTTGCCGTTATTATTGCCGTGCCGGGGGTGTGTCCGGTTACAAGCCCGGTGTTTGAAACCGTGGCGATGGAATTGTTTGAGGTTGACCAGGTGATTGGGCTGTTTGCCGCCGCTGCGGGTTGCAAATTGGCGGTAATTTGTCGGGTTGCGTTGGGATTTACGGCGGCCCTGGTGGGCGTTACCGTCACGCCTGTGGGCGGGGTTCCCGTTATGCTGACTTGGTCGGTCAGGAACAAGTAGGTGTATCTTCCGTAATTTCCGCCTTCGAATGTGCCTACGCCAATGTGCCTGTGCGCCGCGTTCAGGATAAAGCTGCGGTGCGGAGCCGATGCCATCCATGCGTCAACGACTGCTTCGGCGGTTTGATGCCCGGCGGAGGAGTTGCCTGCGTTGAAGCTGAGGCGGCCGCCGAAGGCTTCTGCGACATTTGCGGAAGCTCCGTGGGTTGCGCCCGCGACTGCGTAGGGGCCTACGTTGTGGCCTATACCTAAATTCAAATTAACTTGCATTTGGGTGTAATAACGGGCAGCCATCATAAGAGCCGTGTCGATTTGTACGCGGGTGAGATTGTGTTCGTCGCGAATATTGTTTATCAAAGCTACGATATCGCGTTCGAATTGCGAGGAGCCGCCGAGGGCGTTGTATTCGGCAATCCATGCGTCTCTTTCCGCGTCGGTCGCGCGGCGATTCGGCAGGGTTATTGCGGACTGAACGCGTACGGTTACCGTTGTGTTTGCGGTGAGATTGTTAACCGTTGTGGCGGTAATTGTTGCTGTTCCGCCGGCAACCGCCGTTACAACGCCCGTTGCGGACACTGTGGCAATTGCGGGATGCGAAGATGTCCATGTTATTGTGTCGGTTGCGCCTGCGGGCATAACCGATGCCGTAAGTTGTTGGGTTTGTCCTGTCGAAAGCGATAGGGTTGCGGGTGCCGTGGTTACGGATGTGGGCAGGTTTGCTTCGGGGGTTGGTGTTGGTGTCGGCGTGGGGGTTGGGGTCGGCGCGGTTTGAATTATAACGGTGCGGAATTGCTCGTTCCAGTCCACCTCAACGCCTACGCTTTCAAGCGGGAATCTTATCGGGATAAGGGTTCTGTCATTAATAAGTTGCGCGGGAACGTCGAGATGATAGATTCTGTTGTTTGTTGAAAAAGTTGATAAACCTACCGGGATGCGCACGATATGCCCGTCGCCGAGCATTACTACGGTTCTCGTGGCTTCTTCCCATGTAACGGTGAAGCCCAAGGCTTCAAATACTCCGCGAATGGGAACGAGGGTTCTGCCGTCAACGATTACGGGGTCTTGGTCTTGGAACATAACCCTTTGCCCGTCGACCGTTACAATTATTCCTCCAACGGGCGCGGCTGTCGCGACCGGTGCAAACATGCCGAAAATCAGCACTGCGGGAATTAATAATGCCACCATTCTAATTAATTTTTTCATAACACTTACCTCCACTTTTCATTAATTTTTCAGTAGGATAGCACAAAATCGGGACAAGACTATTTCTTTTGTGTTACGTTTTTGGAAAAACGCAGAGGATTTCGAACATTTTTGCAAAAACGAGTCGGCGAGTGACACTCGCCGACTCGCGCGCGCCAAGCGCGCAGTGGGAACCGGGGGCATATGTCGGAGGCGACACGTTCCCTCGAAGCCGAGAGCCGTTTCCCCGCCAAAAAAAGCGCGCCAAGCGCGCAATGGGCACCGGGGACATGTGTCGAAGGCGACACATTCCCTCGAAGCCGGAAGCCGTTTCCGGACCCCAAAAAAAGCGCGCCAAGCGCGCAATGGGCACCGGGGACATGTGTCGAAATCGACACA
>WRGX01000202.1 GCA_009786975.1 Defluviitaleaceae bacterium | reverse complement strand
CCGAATTTTTCTTTCAATTCTCAAAAACAAAAAAACAAAACCACGACAGGCAAGAATGCGCCGGATGGCCGGATCCGGGGGACTCGCGTTCTTGTTTTGCGTGGTTTTTTTGTTTTTTTGTTTTCGGCGAAAAATAACAAAAATAGCGTTAAAATTGTTTGTACCTCAAAATTAAGGACGGCGATAAAAGATGCTATAATGGGCTACAGGCAAAAAATAGTCATGACGAGCGATTACTGACGAGAGGTGATTAAAATTTTAATAAAAAACGGACGGATTCTTGACCCGAAAAATAACTTTGACGAGGTCGGCGACATTTTAATTCGTGACGGAGTCGTGCAAGACATTGCCCCAAAATTGCCGGAAGTCAAAGGCACGGAGACCATCGACGCGACAGGGATGTGGGTTACGCCCGGTCTCATTGATATGCATGTGCATTTGCGCGAGCCGGGGCAGACACACAAGGAGACGATTGAAAGCGGCACAAAAGCGGCGGCGGCAGGCGGCTTTACAACGGTTTGCGCAATGCCGAATACGTCTCCTGTGTGCGATTGTGTCGAAATTATGTTGCGGATTATCGAAACGGGGATTCAAAAAAGCCCTGTTTGCGTGCTTCCCGTCGGGGCAATCACAAAAGGGCTTGAGGGGCGCGAAATCGTCGACTTGGAGGGCATGGCGGCGAAAGGAATTCTTGCCTTCAGCGACGACGGAAAAACCGTCATGGATTCGGCGATATACCTCGAGGCGATGAAACGGGCGAGGGAGCTTGGCTTGCCGATTTTGGCGCATTGCGAGGACTTGTCGCTTACGGGCGCGGAAGCCGAGGACACGATTATTGCGCGAGACATCGAGCTTGCGCGGCAAGCGGGCGCGCGCCTTCATATTTGTCATGCAAGCACTGCCGGCGGCGTCCGACTTATTCGCGCCGCGCAAAAAGCGGGGCAAGCCGTAACCGCCGAGGTTACGCCGCATCATTTTACGCTGATTGACGAGGACGTTTGCGCAGACCCGAACTATAAAATGGCCCCGCCGCTTCGAACCCGCGCCGACCGCGACGCGATTATCGCCGCGCTGAAAGACGGCGTAATCGACGTAATCGCAACCGACCACGCGCCGCACCACGCGGACGAAAAGCGAGATTTCGCCACATCGACAAACGGTATAATCGGTCTGGAAACCGCCGTTCCCGTTGCAATTACGCATTTGGCGGAATCGGGCGTACTCACCCCGCTTGAACTAATCGCGAAATTCACGTCAAATCCCGCGAAAATTTTGGGCTTGGAATCAGGTCATCTTTCACGCGGCGCGCCTGCCGATTTAGCGATAATCGACCCGACCGCACGCCACACAATCGACAAAAACACTTTTCGCAGCTTGGCGCGAAACACCCCCTTCCACGGCCGCGAAGTTACGGGACGTGTAATTTACACGATTTTCGCAGGACGGGTTGTTTTCAGTCAATAATCCATCTATCTTAAAATATAAACCATCCCGTGCCCGTGCGCGCATCCCGAGTCCCATTCATCGGGGGCAATTAATGCGTTTCCGCGAATTGTGCCGACGTCGTTTCGGTCCACTCCGTTGTGGTTGAACTCAAACGAAACGGTTGTTCCGGCGGGGGCTTCGGTTTCGGCAAAGGTGCCGTTAAGGCGGACATTGTGCGGCAGAAGGGCGAGGAATGTGCCGTCTTCGCGGAGGGTTATTGATGCGCCTGCGTTTAGAAAAACGCGGTCGTCGTCATCCCCGCCAAGCACGCCCATTAAAATAAAGCCGACCACCAGCCCGGCAACTATCCCGCCCACAACTGTGAGCGCGAGTTTTGTCATGCGTTCTTTTTCCTTGGCTCTTTTGCGTCTTAATTCCTTGCTCATGTGAAAGCTCTCCCATCCATCAGTTTGACTTTTTTACCCATGTTGCGCCGCTTAAAATCGTGAACAAAATCAAATTAACGCCGACGATGCTTGCGCCCGGCGGCAAAGTCAGTGACACGGAAAAGAAAATCCCGATGCCGAAGCACACCACGCCGATTATCGCCGACGCAATTACAACCGACAAAAACCGCTTGCAAATACGCATCGCGGAAAGCGCGGGAAACAGCGTCAAACTCGTGATTAAAAGCGCGCCCATCATGCGCATCCCCAAAACAACGGTCACGGCGGTCAAAACCGCCAGCAAACTTTTGTAAAGCTCGACGTTTGTGCCTGTGGCTTTTGCAAAGGTTTCGTCAAAAGTTACGGCAAAAAGCTGTTTGTAAAACAGCACAAAAACCACAATTACGAGGACGGATAACCCGACACTGAAATACATATCGTTCTGCGTGATTGTCAAAATCCCGATATTTCCAAATAGGATGTCGCAAATTTGCAAAGTAATTCCCGTTGTTATTCCCATGACGATTACGCCTGTGGCAAGGCCGCCTGTGGAAATTAGCGCGACCGCGCTGTCTCCTTTGATTTTGCTGTTTTCATTAAGCCGCAAAAGCAAAAACGCCGCCGCCACAACAACGACCATCGAAAACGCAACCGGCGCGAAGTCGATGACCCCCGCGATAATCATCGCGGCAAAGCCGATATGCGAAAGCCCGGTTCCAATCATCGCATAGCGTTTAAGCACCAAACTGACGCCCAAAAGCGCGGCACAAACCGACACAAAAAGCCCGACAACCACCGCGCGAATCATAAAGTCCATCGAAAAAATTTCAATGGTTTCGGCAACGGAGGCAATATCTAAGCTGAAATCGCTCATCGGAACTCACCCCCTTGGAGGAAATAGCGTCCCGCTTCGGAATTTTTGTATTCGTCCGTTGTGCCGAAAAAAATTTGGCGATTTTGCAAGTGGAGTATGTGTGGCGCATACTCCACCCCCGAACGGATATCGTGTGAAATCATTATAATTGCGACGCCGGTTTCGCGGCGCAGTGTGTCGATTGTCTGATAAAGCTCGGCAGTGACAATCGGGTCAAGACCGCTTACGGGTTCATCCAAGAGCAGCAATTTTTCCGTCGCGCACAACGCCCGCGCCAACAGGACGCGCTGTTGTTGTCCGCCGGAAAGCTCGCGGAAAGATTTTTTTCGCAGGGGGATGATGCCGAGCTTTTCCATATTTTCTTCCGCGACCTCGTGTTCACGCCACGAATAAAACGGGCGAATGCCGCGACGGTTTAACGTGCCGGAAATCACGACTTCGTACACGCTTGCGGGGAAATCTTTTTGTTGCGACGACTGTTGCGGAAGATAGCCTATTTGCGTGGATTTCAGCCCGTCGCCCGTGGAAATTTCGCCGCTTTTCGGACGCATTAATCCGAGCAATCCCTTCATTAAAGTGGACTTGCCGCTGCCGTTTTCGCCGACGATACAAAGATAATCGCCTTGCGCGACGCGGAAATTCAGCCCCTCCACTACAGTTTTTCCGTCGTAGGCAAACGCCGCGTCGCGACAGGAAATCAGTGCCATCAGCTTAACGCCTCGCGCAAAGCATCCAAGTTGCGCCGCATAATTTCCACATATGTTATGCCTGCGGCGAGGTCCGCGCTGCTTACGTTGTGCGCGGAATGCAGTTCGAGAACCGTTGCGCCTGTTGCTTCGGCGATGGTGTTCGCGATGCGCATGTCGGAAAATTCGATGTGGAACACGACGGGAATTTCATTGTCGTTGACGGTGTTGATGAGCCTTGCGATTGTCGCGGGGGAGACCGTCGTTTCGGCGGTGCAACCGTAAAACGCGGCGTAGTATTCGATGCCGTATGTGTCCATGAGATAGCGGAAGGGGAAGCGGTCGGCGATTACGATTGTGTTGCGGCGGGCGGGGTCGGCGATAAGTTCGAGAAAATCGCGGTCAAGTGCCTCGAGTTCGGCGATGAGGGTGGCGGCGTTTGCGCGGAAATATTCGGCGTTTGCTTCGTCCTCTTCCGCCAAAATTTCCGTTAAGGCGCGCACGATACGTGCTGCGTTTCGCGGGCAAGTCCAGACGTGTTCATCGAGATGGGGGTCGTGGTGGTGGTGATGGCCGTGTGAGTGGTCGTGATGATGGTCGTGCGAATGCCCATGGTCGTGCGAATGGTCGTGGTCATGGCTGTGGGAATGCTCATGTTCATGCTCGTGATGATGGTCGTGGTCATGTGAGTGAGAATGCCCATGGTCGTGTGAATGGTCGTGGTCATGTGCGTGAGAATGCCCGTGGTCGTGTGAATGGTCGTGGTCATGTGCGTGCGAATGCCCATGGTCGTGTGAATGGTCGTGGTCATGCGAGTGGGGATGCCCGTGGTCGTGGTGATGCCCGTGGTCGTCGTCCTCGCAATAATCCCCATGGTGTCGATGCTCCGCGTAAACCGCGTCAACCATATCAACCAATGCGGCGGTTCGAAGCTCTTCGCCAAGCGAATCCACAATTGCCTCAACCCACGTATCCCCATGTCCTCCGACATATACAAGCAAATCCGCGTTATTTATCGCAACAATATCGCGCGGCGTCGGCTCAAAAGCGTGGCTTTCCGCGCCGGGCGAAATAAGCATCGAAAGGTCAATCCTACTGCCGCCGATTTGGCGCAAAAAATCATACTGCGGGAAAATCGTCGCGATTACGCCAAGCGGCTCGCCGGTACGTTCGGTTTCCGCTGTCGGCGCAACTGCGTCCGCACCATAGGCATCAGCTTCAATTTGGTCGGCAGGATACAACGTGGCTTCCCCTTGCATATCGCACGCCACGAACGAAAATAAAAACGCAAAAAGCGCAAGTAACGCAAATAATTTCTTCATTATAAATACCTCCGTAAATTTTTTTTTGGCAAAACAAAAATCATTCACGGAGTCAATTATTCATCTTAACCTTGAGTTTGACCGGGCTGAAAAAAATATTTTGCCCAACAGCCGGCGGCACAATATAAAAAGCCGCAAGCAAAATAACTGCGGCAACAACAATAACTGCCCCGCCGTAATGCAAACCTTCGCCGATTTTTGAGATAACGGCACACGGTCGGCAATATTCGGAAACGCAGCCCTTGTGCGTAATTAACGCAACGGGAACAATAAAATAGGTGGAAAGAAAAATAAAAAGCAAAAGAATCGCAAGAGCCTTGTGCAATTTGTTCATCGCTTCCACCCCTTCATTTTTCGCCTAGGGCGTAGTGGCAAAAAGAATATCTGCCCGTCAACAAAATATCCTACTTTTACGCTACCATATGAATATTCCGATTGTCAAGTTGGCAAGAATATGTATGGTGATTTTTTTATGTCGGAAAAATTTATTGTTGAACCCTGCGGTCCGCTTCGCGGAACTCTTAATGTTTGCGGCGCGAAAAACGCGGTTTTGCCCGTGCTTGCCGCCGCTCTTTTAACCGAAAAACCTTGCACGTTGCAAAACGTTCCGCTTTTAAGCGACGTCGAGGCAATGTGCGTTTTAATTGAATCCCTCGGCGCGCGCGTTTCCTGCGAAAACAACACGTTTGTTATCGACGCATCGGGCGCGGATTCTCTCGACGCGTCATACGAGCTTGTCGGAAAACTTCGCGCTTCCTTTTTAATAATGGGTCCGCTTTTGGCGCGTTTCGGACGCGCAAAGGTGCCGCTTCCGGGGGGGTGCGCAATCGGCTCGCGGCCGGTTGATTTGCATCTCAAGGGCTTTGCCGCCCTCGGCGCGAAAATCGACCACGCCCACGGCTTCGTAAACGTCACCGCAAGACGCCTCAAAGGCGCGAAAATTTATCTCGACTTCCCAAGCGTTGGCGCAACGGAAAACATAATGATGGCGGCGGCCCTTGCAAACGGGCAAACAATTTTGGAAAACTGCGCAAGTGAACCCGAAATCGTAGATTTGGCAAATTTTTTGAACTCAATCGGCGGCAAAATTCGCGGCGCGGGAACCGACACAATAAAAATTGACGGCGTAGTTTCCCTCGACGCAAAAGACATAAAGCACAGCATAATTCCCGACAGAATCGAGGCCGGCACCTTTATGATTGCCGCGGCAATTTCGCGCGGCGATATCACACTGAGCAACGTCCTCGCCGACCACGTAAAACCCGTCACCGCCAAGCTCAAAGAGGTAAACGTACTGGTCGAGGAACACGAAAACGGCGTGCGTGTCTTTTGCGACGATTCGAGCGAAATCATCGCCGCCGACCTGAAAACCCTGCCTTACCCCGGCTTCCCGACCGACATGCAAGCACAATTCATGGCACTTATGTCAACCGCGCGCGGCACCTCCGTCATAACCGAAACCGTTTTCGAAAACCGCTTCATGCAAGTCGGCGAACTCAAGCGCATGGGCGCGGAAATAAAAATTGAAAGCCGAAGCGCGATTGTCGAAGGCGTCGAACGTCTGACCGGCACGCAAGTCGCCGCAAGCGACCTTCGCGCGGGCGCAGCACTTGTACTTGCCGCGCTTCGCGCCGACGGCTTGAGCGAAATTACCGGGGTGCATCATATCGACCGCGGTTACGCAAATTTGGACATGCGGTTGAACAAACTGGGCGCGTCTATAAAGCGCGCGGATATGGAGTAGTGTCCCATCCCGCAAAAAAATCAATGCGACATCGAGAAAATCCATTTCCCGCGTGAGGAAAAAAATGAGTCGGCGAGTGACACTCGCCGACTCATTTTTTTCCGTTCGAAAAATTGAAATTCGCCCTCCCGATACATGTCCGATTTTCACATGCTTCGTGGGGCAAAGTTCAACTTTTTAGGGCGTGTTGCCACGGTAGCGGACACACGCGCGCTTCGACAAAAAAAAATATTTTCCTACAAGACTTGCATTATTTTACAGTTGTGGTATACTTTCCCTGTTTTCACTTTGAAACGAAATCTTGGGGAGGAGGATGTACCATGAAAGCTACAGGAGTAGTACGGCAAGTGGACGAACTCGGGCGCATTGTTTTGCCCGTTGAAATTCGCAAAACAAAAAATATCGATAAAGGAACGCCGGTGGAATTTTTTGTTGATGAAGACAGCATCGTTTTGAAAAAATACGAACCCGCTTGCACATTTACCGGCTCGCTCGACGATTTGGTTGAGTACAATGGTCGCAAAGTTTCGAAAAAAGCGATTATTGAATTGGCGAAATTAATTTAGACGCGCCAAGCGCGCATTGAGCACCAACGCTGTAGTGGCGCGAAAAGTCAATCCTCCATTGAATCAAATGGGGGATTGTTTTTTTGTGTGGGCTAGGAAATTGCTTCCGGCTTCGAGGGAATGCGTCGCCTCCGACACGTGTCCCCGGTGCCCAATGCGCGCTTGGCGCGCTTATACAATCTCAATTCCAAAAATTCGTTGCCCGCGCGTGCCTACGACAAGCATGTTGCCGAAAACCGCCGGGGAAGCCTCGATATTTCCGCCGAGGTTTATTCGATAAACCTCCTCGCCCGTTGTGCCGCGAAGCATGAACATGCGGCCGTTTGAGTCGGAAACGATGATGTAGCTTGTGCCGCATTCGGTGTAAACCGCAACGGGGGAACTCCATCCGAAGGCAGGCATCGGAAATTCCCAAGCAATGTCGCCTGTTTCTTTGCAAAATGCAATAACCGTGCCGTCACTCGCGCGGCCGAGGGTTCGGGCAACGGAGTGTATTACGAGGTGGGAAATATCGTGTTGCCCGACGACGGGTGTTGCCGTTACGCCGCCGTTTACGGCTGTGTTGTAGCCGCAACGGATGGCTTGAAGCCACAGGGTTTCGCCCGTTGCGGCATCGAGCTTTCGTATGTATGCGTCGCCGGCTTGCCTCGGCAAATCAAGTTGCGTTGCGGTGAAAATTACGAGCCGTTGATTTTCATCTTCCCACTCCAAAACGAGGCTTGCGTCGGTATCGTCGCCCGCGTCCGTTATCCAAACGGGCTCAAGCGTGCGCAAATCCAAGCACTGAATCCAGCCTGCGTTGTCGGCGAAAAATAGGTAATGCCCAAAGGCAGTCGGGGAATTTTCTGTGCCGAGCCGTCTGCTTCCCGTGTGCCAATAGCGCGATACCAGCGGGTTAATTGAAATCGTCCCCGCGCCGCGGTCGAAATCGGTGTTAAGCAAAACGCTGTAAATTACGCCGTTTTCGCCCGCGATTATTACGCGGTCCCGCGCGGTATCAAAAAGCGGATTCGCGTCAAACGCGCCCCATCTTCGCGGGACGTATGCCGCCATTCCGTTGATGAAAAACAATTCGTCAAATGTAATCAGGCAAAAAATGTAGTACCCAAAACGCCCGCCGTGAATGTTGTCGCCTTGCCCTATGTACAACAAGGGGTAGCCGCGCGCGTCCACGGTTACGCTTCCTTTTATATTCTCATTGAAACGCAAACGCGGGCGGGTTTCCTCGCCCGTTTCCAATTCAAAAAAATAGACATGCCCGTCCATTGTGCCTTGAATTACCTCGATGAGTCCTTCTTTGTGGCGGAAATTTTCGTGCAGGTTCATTATTTGGCGGGTTTCGCAGTCCCATTGAATTATCGCGGGTTGCCCCGTCCAGCCCACGCCCGTCCAGCGACCGAGCGAACCGATGCGGATTTCATACCGCACCTCGAGGCGTTCTTGCGTGATTTCGGCGTTGCCCCAAGTCGGATTGTTGCGAAAATTATTGCCGCGAAAAGTTGTTACGCCGATTACGTCGGTGTAATCCTCGGGCATACCGAAGTGAATCGGATACAGCGACATGTATTCATTTATGCGATTTTCAAAGGCGAAGCGCGGGAAAGTTGCGGGGTCGGTTTCGGGCAGGGGATGCGGCCTGAAAATTTCCCATGGATGAGGGGTGGGGGAGGGGGTTGGCTCGGGAGTGGGTTCGGGTTCGGAATTGGGTTCGAGGGAAGGAGCGGGAGTGGGCGACGGCGTTGGCTCCGACGGCTCGTCCGCTAGGACAAGCAGGACTTCTTGGGCGTCTTGCCCCGACATTTCGAAAACATAAAGCACGCCGATTGTAATCCCCCCCATCGACAATGCCACGGCAAAAGCGATTAAAAGCATTTTTTTCATTCATTTTTGCCATTCGCTGATACGTACCAATTCCTGATGAAAATCGGTCGCCCGCGTTCCTCTCTTCGAATTTTCACACTTATCCCCTTTTCCTTCGCGGAATTTAACACACAAAAAGAAGCATGTCAATCTAATTTCCGGGCTTGATACTTTTCATGATGCTTTTCCATGCCTCATCGCAAAAAAAAAGAGTCGGCGAGTGACACTCGCCGACTCTTTTTTTTACGCCGGGAAACTGCACCGGAAACTGCTTCCGGCTTCGAGAGAATGTGGCGCCTCCGACACATGTCCCCGGTGCTCACTGCGCGCTTGGCGCGCTTTTTTTACGCCGGGAAACGGCTCCCGGCTTCGAGAGAATGTGCCGCCTCCGACACATGTCCCCGGTGTCCACTGCGCGCTTGGCGCGCGGTTTGCGTCGGATAGGTTTTTTATGTTAAACTTGCATCGACAGGGGGCTTTTTTTGCATGTTCTTATACGAAACCCATATGCATACATACCCGGTAAGCGCGTGCGCAGTTGCTTCGCCCGAGGAGATGGTGCGGCATTACAACAGCGTCGGTTTTACCGGGGCGATTATTACCGACCACTTTTTTAACGGAAACAGCGGTATCCCGCTTTATTTGTCGTGGAAAAACAAAGTGAAGTTATATGCCGAGCCGTATTACAAGGCGAAGCGCGAAGGCGAAAAATGCAACTTTGACGTGTTTTTCGGAATGGAATACAGCTTTCACGGCACAGATTTTTTATTGTACGGGCTTTCGCCGGAATTTTTGGCTGAAAATCCGGGCTTCGACGAGCTGACGTTGCCGGAGCTAAGCGCGGCGGTTCGCGGCGCAGGCGGGTATATCGCACAGGCACACCCGTTTCGTTCGGCGTGGTGGATAACCGACCCAAACCCCGCTGCCCCGGAACTCTTGGACGGAATCGAGGTTCACAATGCGTCGATGTCCGAAAAAACAAATAAAAAGGCCTTGGATTACGCAAAAAAACACGACCTCGCGCTCCAAGCCGGAAGCGACGCGCACGACGCAAAAACCAGGCGTCCAAGCGGCGTCTCGCTAAAAAAGCGCGCCGAAAATATTTTTGATATAATAAACGCAATAAAATCGGGGCAAATTGAACTGGTAAGATAAGAAGGTGTGAATACAAGATGAACCTCATGCTAATTGACGGCGATGCCGAAAACATTAAAAATTTCCGCGCACATATTCGCGGTGCGTATCCGGCAATCCGCATCGTCGGTCATTTCAGCGAAATAACCGGCGACGTCCAAAAGGCCGTACGCGACATGAAGCCCGATGTTATTTTGTCCGACATCAAGTTTTTTGGCGGGTTACATTTTGTGCGCTTCAGAGAGGTTTCCGAAGAGTTCCCCGATGTGAAATTCATAATGTACGGCACGTTCAACGAGTCCGATTATATGAAGCGCGGGCGCGATTTTGGCGTGCTTGATTTTATGTACCGCCCCGTTAAACCCAGCGATTTAAACCGTTGCCTCGAATTTGCCCTCGCGAATACGAAAAAGCTCAAGGAAAATCGCCGAATGACGTCCAATATGGAAAACACCTACAGGCAGCGCATTTTTCAATACGAAGAAATTTTTCTGCGCTCGCTTCTTGCCGGGGACGTTGACCGTGAAAATGAAATCAGCAACGGCTTCGAGTATTTTAACATTCCCTTCGACACCGATTTTTCCGTGCTTATTGTGCGAATCGACCATTATAAGCGCGTCGCTCTCGCGCTGTCCGAGCAGGAAAAACATTTGCGCATAATCAGCATTTTATCCGTCGTGCGCGGCATGTTGCGCGAGCATAAAACAAGAGCATTTGTGCGCGCCTTTCATGAAATCCCGATTATTTTAAACGCGAATTTCACCGTAGAAGAAAAAGTTTTGCTTGGCGACCGCCTGAAGCACGCGATTTTCGACCGTACGGGGATGCGCTGTACAATCGGTGTCGGGCGCACCTACCCTACACCGATGGAAATCGCAATTTCTGCCCGCGAAGCCGACGCGTCTTTCGGATATCGCTATCGCATGGGCTATCACGCCGTAATTCCGATTGAATTCGTCGAGCCCGACAATAATATTACGTTCCGTTACCCCCACGCGCGGGAGCGGCGGCTTGTTTATTCCGCCGTCGTCGGCGATTACGAATACTGCAAGGGGCTGCTTTCCGAACTTTTTAACGCACTCGCGCAATCCGGACCGATGCCCGAAAACCTCGTCGCGAAAATCGTAATGACCATAGTTTTCCGCATAAGCCGCTACATCAGCGAGCAAAATCTGCCCTTCGCAAGCGAGGTCGCGCGATATTTCCCCACAAGCGACATTTTGCGAATCGCAACAATCGACGACGGCTACCAATTCATGGACAAAGCCCTGCGCGAATTTTGTTCATATGTAGGCAAATTTCATACAAAAGACTCCCTCCGCCTGCACCTCGCCGCCAAACGCCACATTCAGGAGCATTTTTTCGAAAATTTCTCCATCGCCCGCATAGCCGTAAAACTCGGCACAACACCCGAAACGCTGAACAAAGTTTTCATGGAACGCGAAAAGGTGATGCTTTTCGACTACGTAATGTGGGTGCGCGTGCAAGAGGCGCAAAAACACCTGTCCGAATCCGCAACCGAAGAAGATATAATTGCCGTACAAGTCGGCTTCGACGACGTAAAATATTTTCGGTCAATCTTTAAAAAATACGTAGGGGAGACGCCTGCGGAGTTTCGTGCGCGCTCGCAAGCGGGATAAAGCGGGATAAAGGGGGCAAATTTTTGATAAATGCATCCGCATTTGATATAATCCCACTCAATTCAACTTGAGAGGAAAATTTCAATGTACGAGAAAGTCTCGACGAGTTTAAATTTTGCGGAACGTGAAATGACCGTTTTGGATTTGTGGCGCGAGCGCGACGTTTTTGCACAAAGCATAGAACTTCGCCAAAATGCGCCTGTTTTTATGTTTTACGAAGGGCCGCCGACGGCAAACGGTCGACCGCATATCGGGCATATTATTACGCGCACGGTCAAGGATATTGTGCCGCGATATAAGACGATGAAAGGCTATAAAGTGCCGCGCAAGGCGGGCTGGGATACGCATGGTTTGCCTGTCGAGCTTGAGGTTGAAAAAGAACTGGGCATAAGCGGAAAGCCCGAAATCGAGACTTACGGCGTTGAGCCGTTTATAAAAAAATGCAAAGAAAGCGTATGGAAGTACGAAAATTTGTGGCGCGAAATGAGCGAGCGCGTTGGCTTTTGGGCGGATATGGACGACCCTTATGTCACGTACCACAACGATTACATCGAGTCGGTTTGGTGGGCGTTAAGCGAGATTTTTAAGAAAAATTTGATTTATAAATCGTATCGCGTTGTGCCGTACTGCCCGCGTTGCGGGACGCCGCTTTCGAGCCACGAGGTCGCGCAGGGTTACAAGGACGTGAAGGAAGATTCCGTTTACGTCTGCTTCAAATCCGCCGCCGCCGACAATGAATTCTTCCTCGCATGGACAACAACGCCGTGGACATTGCCGTCAAATGTCGGACTTTGCGTTAATCCAAAGGAAGATTACGCACGGGTTGCGCACGGCGGAAGGGTTTATATTTTGGCGATGTTTTTGGTTGACAAACTTTTTCCCGATTTGGGTTATGAAATTTTAGAAAGAATCCCCGGGAAAGCACTCGAAGGCAGAAAGTACGAGCCACTGTTTGATTTTGCAAAAAACACAGATACGGGCAATAACTACTGCCAAGTCGTGTGCGACCCCTATGTAACCCTCACGGACGGCTCGGGGATTGTGCATATCGCACCCGCTTTCGGTGAGGATGACGCGAGAATTTGCAAGGCGTATGACATGCCGCTGTTGCAATTTGTTGACGCGCAGGGTTGCTTTACGTCCGACGCGTATCTTTGGGCGGGTAAATTCGTCAAAGACGCCGACCCGCTTATCGTCCGCGAATTGAAACAGCGCGGGCTGCTTTTTAAAAAATTATCCTACACGCACAGCTATCCCTTTTGTTGGCGATGCGACACGCCGCTGCTTTATTACGCCCGCGATGCGTGGTTTATCCGCACTTCGAGCCTGCGCGAGAATTTGTTAAAGAGCAACAGCGAGGTGAACTGGCTTCCCGGGCATATGAAGGAAGGACGTTTCGGCGACTTTTTGGAAAACGTAATCGACTGGAGCATCTCGCGCGAGCGGTACTGGGGGACGCCGCTGCCGATTTGGGTGTGCGAAAGCGAGGATTGCGGGCATTTGCACTGCGTCGGAAGCATTGCGGAACTCGCTTCGCGGGCAGGAAACGCCGACGGAATGTGTGACGAAACGAAGAGTGCCCTCGAAGCCGGAACAATCGAACTCCACAAGCCCTATATCGACGCCGTAAAATTATCCTGCGACAAATGCGGCGGGCAAATGTCGCGCACGCCCGAAGTTATCGACTGCTGGTTTGATTCCGGCGCGATGCCCTTTGCGCAGTGGCATTATCCGTTTGAAAATCGCGAAAAATTTGAAAAATTATTCCCGGCGGATTTTATTTCCGAGGCCGTTGACCAAACGCGCGGCTGGTTTTACTCGCTGATTTCAATTTCGACGATGCTCTTTGGCAAATCGTCATTTAAAAACGTAATCGTTATGGGACACGGCTTGGATGAACACGGGCAAAAAATGAGCAAATCGAAAGGCAACGCCGTTGAACCTATGTCCGCGCTTGAAAAACACGGTGCCGATGCGATTCGCTGGTTTTTGATTTCCGGAAGCGCGCCGTGGCTGAATTTCCGATACAGCGACAAAGCCGTTGAGGAAGGCGCGCGCCGATTTATGGGAACGCTTTGGAACACGTATGCGTTTTACGTGCTTTATGCCGAAATCGACGGGTTCGACCCGTATGCGGGACAAGGGGACGGCTGTCCTTCGGTGCTGGACAAATGGTTGCTTTCGCGGCTGAATACGCTTGTGAAAAAAGTCGATGCCGCCCTTGCGCGGTACGAATTAACCGAGCCGACGCGCGAGCTTGACAAATTCGTGGATGATTTAAGCAACTGGTATTTGCGCCGCTCTCGCGAGAGATATTGGGGCGCGGAGATGACGTCGGATAAAATCAGCGCGTACAAGACGTTGCATCACGCGCTTGTTACCGTTATAAAACTTGCCGCGCCGTTTGTGCCGTTTATTACCGAGCAGATTTATCAAAATCTTGTGGTGAATCTCGACTCATCCGCGCCGAAAAGTGTGCATCTTACGGACTTTCCTGCGTGTGACGAAAGCCTCATCAATGCGGAACTTGAGGCGCAAATGTCGGTTGTTATGGACATTGTTGTGCAGGGGCGGTCGGCGCGGAATGTTGCGAATGTGAAAATTCGCCAGCCCCTAAGCGAAATGATGATAAGCATTTCCCGAGCCGCGGAGTCTGTTGGTGACAACTTTTTGAACATTATTAAAGACGAACTAAACGTCAAAGAAATCCGCTTCATCGACGACGCGTCGGAATATTCGTCCTACCGTTTCAAGCCGCAATTGCGCACACTTGGGCCGCGTTACGGCAAGCTGGTGCCGGAAATCGCCAAAACCCTGAACGCCGCGCCAACGAAAGCAATGGACGCGCTAAAATCCGGCATGTACAAATTCGAAATCGACGGCACGCCCATCGAACTCACAATGGACGACGTTCTAATCGAAACCTTGCAAAAAGAAGGCTTCGCCGCCGCTTCCGAAAAAGACGTAACCGTCGTGCTTAACACCACCCTAACCCCCGAGTTAATCGAAGAAGGCAACATGCGCGAGCTAATAAGCAAATGGCAAAACATGCGCCGCGAAGCCGACTTTGAAGTCACCGACCATATTTTCGCGGGATTTGCCGCAAGCGAAGAAAATTCCGCCCTTGCCGCTGTAATCGAAAAAAATTCGGCAGAAATCGCCGCAGAGATATTGGCAAAAAACATCGCGCAAACCGCTCCGCCCGACGGCGCATTTGCAAAGGAATGGAACGTAAACGGTGAAAAAATCGAGCTTTGGGTAAAGCGTTAAGCGCGCCAAGCGCGCGGTGGGCACCGAGGTAATATGTCGGGGGCAACACATTCCCTCGAAGCCGGATGCGGTTTTCTCTTTTATATAAAAAACGAGTCGGCGAGTGTCACTCGCCGACTCGTTTTTTATGGGTGAGGAAACTGCTCCTGGCTTCGAGGGAATGTGTCGCCGCCGACACATGTCCCCGGTGTTCACTGCGCGCTTGGCGCGCTTTTATTCCTCTTCTTCGCGCTTCTTTTTGGCCCTCGCTTCAAGTATTGTGCCAATGCCCGCTCCGACGGCAATCCCTATCGCCGGACCCAAGGCAATATTGCCGAGCGCGGCACCAAAGGCCGTTCCGAAAGCGATTCCGAAGCCCGCACCCAACGAAATATACATACCGCTTGATTTCACCGGCTCCTCTTTGTCTTGAACATCTTGAACATCTTGAACGTCTTGTTTGATGTCTTCGTTGTCCATTTTTATCACCTCCTTCGTTTTGTCATTTTTGCCCTAATTAAAAAAGAAGAGGGAAGGAAAAGCTGGTTCGGACTTTTCCTTCCCGTATATCAAATAAAGGAGAAATCGAACTACATTTTGTGCTCACCATCAATAAAGATAAATTCACCATCAACTTGGATATATTAACGGATTTTGCCCCCGCGCAACCGAAAAATTCCCGAAGAGGTCAAATTGACGCATTCGGGAATTTGAATTTTACAAAAAATTTCGCCCTAAACTATCGTTACCGTCAACGTAAACACGCCCTCGTCCTCGGTATGCGCAGAAACCCACGCGTTGCCGCTTTTTTTGCAAATCTGCTTTAAGTTATACAGCCCAAGCCCGCGATTTTCCCCCTTGGTCGAATAATCTTCATTAAATATTTCCTCAACCAGCGGCGGGTTTTTGCAGGTGTTTGCGCATATTATCGCGATATTGCCCTCGTTTAAAATTATGCCGAATTCCAAAAGTTTGCGCTCGTGTTCCTCGTTGCCGACAATCTCTTCGACGGCGTTTTCCAGCATTATTCCGACAATGCGGCACAAATCCGTTCGCTCCAAAGGTATGTTCTCCACGGGTCGCGCGATGTCAATCGCCACCTCGATGCCCATGGACTGCGCCTGCGCAAATTTGACGGCAAGCAAGCCCTTCAGCTCGGGAATGTTAATGACTTGCAGGGTCTCGACGTTTTTGTCCAACACTTTGAGCGATTTTTCCGCTACGTCCAAATTTTTCTGCAAATATTCCTTAATTCCTTCTTGGTTTCCGCCGTCGATAAACCCGGCAAAACCGTTTAGTAAATTTAAGTGGTCGTGGCGAAATTTTCTCATTTCGTTGTAGCCGGTTTCAAGTGCTTTTGTATAATCCGCCAAAAATTGCGCCTCGGTTTCGGCGGCTTCCTGCGCGCTTATAAGTGTGGTTATCGAGTACCGCGAAAGCAGGAAAAACAACGCGTAAAGCACCCCCATTCCGATAAAGCTGAAAAGTTCATCCTCGATGGAGCTGTAGCGTATAAGATGTATGTCAAGCCCAAACACCATAATTGCCGTAATTGCGAGAATAAGAAGCAACACGGAAAAAAATCCCTTGATGTCTACATATAAAAGGCTCAAAAGAGGTACGCCCATCAAAAAATAATACGCCAAACGGTCGCCCCCCATCAACGCAATGAAAACCAGCTCGATAATAACAGTCGTCATCGGGACGGAAATCGCGAGTTGTCTGCGCGAAAGTTTCGGCAGGGCGGTCAAAATGAATACAGCCAAAATCAGAACGCCTCCCGCCCCAAAGCGATGAAGGGTATAGGGAGAATCCAACAAAGCGTACGAAACCGCCTTGATTACGGCATAAACTGTCGTTATAAACCGGACGGGATTTTTTGCGACCGCGCTAAACGAAACGTTCTCCTTCAAGACGCTCCCTCCCAAGCAATAATTTCGCTAAAACCCAAAAGAGCTTTTCTTTTATTCGCACTAACCTTGCATTCCGCGCCGTTTTGCATTGTCACGTAAGACTTGCCCTGCATCAGTTCGTTCTTGCAACGCTGTGTCAAATTGCTTAAATTTACAATGCAGGAGCGATGGCATCGGAAAAACATATTTTTAGGCAATTCCTTAAAAATTTTGTCGAGCGAATGATAATAGACGTATTGAATTCTTTTTGTGTGCAAAATAATCCTGTGCGCGACGGCGGGGTCTGTTTCAAAGAACAATATATCCTCAAACTTGCACGACATTTCGTCGCCTTTGGGCAGTTTGAAAACATAGCGCGACCCCTCGTGGCGACCGGCATATTTTTGACACGCTCTGTCTATGCACGCCTTTATTCGTTCGCGCACTTTGTTGCCTTTTTGTATATAATCGACGGCTTCCGTATTGTACCTGAAAGTAAGCTCGCGATAGTGGGTATGCGCGGTTACAAAGGCGATTGTTCCGGTCGGGTCATGCTCGCGTATGGCCCTCGCCACGTCAATTCCGCTTTGCCCGTCGTCAAGCTCAATATCCAAAAAATACAGTCCGTCAACCTTTTTATTTTCAATAAATCGGATAATTTCCGCAGGGTCGCTTACGGACATTTCCAATTTCACCTCAAGCTCATCAATCAAAATGAGCTTTTCAATGCAATCCGTTATGTTTCTCAAATATTGAGAATCGTTTTCGCACACAAATACGGAAATCACAGCAATTCACCCCTTTCGATAAATTATATCACACGCGCCAAGCGCGCAGTGGGCACCGGAGGCATATGTCGCGGGCGACACATTCCCTCGAAGCCGTGAGCAGTTTTGGCACCGGGGACACATGTCGGCGGCGACACATTCCCTCGAAGCCGGAAGCAGTTTTGTCACCGTGGACATGTGTCGGCGGCGACACATTCCCTCGAAGCCGTGAGCAGTTTCGTCACCAGGGACACATGTCGCGGGCGACACATTCCCTCGAAGCCGTGAGCAATTTCCTCGCCCATAAAAAAAAGAGTCGGCGAGTGTCACTCGCCGACTCTTTTTTTTCGATTTACATTTTAATTACATTTTGAAATACCCAACCAATCCTTGCAACAAATCCGCTTGCGCGGTAAGCTCCTGCGCGGCGGCGGCTGTTTCTTCCGAAGCGGCAGAGTTTGATTGAACCACCTGAGAAATTTTCATAATGCCCGCGCTAACTTGCTCGATTGCTTCGGCTTGCTCGCTTGAGGATGCCGAAATTCCCTTGATTATGCGAAGAACCTCGTTCGCGCTTGTTACGATTGTGTCCAACGCCTCGGCGGTGGAACCGGCAATGCCGCTGCCGACGTCAACGCGTTTCAGCGAGTCCGCAATCATTTCGGTCGTTTCGGTTGCGGCGGTCTGGCTGCGCGCGGCCAAACTGCGAACTTCCTCGGCAACGACCGCGAAGCCCTTGCCGTGTTCGCCTGCCCTCGCGGCCTCAACGGCGGCATTAAGGGCGAGAAGATTCGTCTGGAACGCGATGTCTTGAATGACTTGGATTATTTTCGAAATATTATTGCTCGACTCTTTAATTTGATTCATTGCATCAAGCATTTGCTTCATTGCGTCGTTGCCGTCCTGGGCACTTTGTGTGGATTTGTTTGAAAGAGAATTGGCCTCTCCGGCGTTTTCGGCGTTTTGACGCGTTTGCGAATTGATTTTATCAATCGAATCGTTAAGCTCCTGCACCGATTCCGCCTGCACCGACGCGCCGCTTGCAAGGTCCATCGCGCTCGAGGAAATTTGGCGTGAACCGGAAAGCACTTGCTCGGACGCCGATGAAATATCGCGCATTGTGTTGCTCAAGCTGGTGTTTATTGCTTGCACCGACGCCTCGATGCGACTGAAATCGCCGCGCATTTGCATGTTCATTTTGTAGGTTAAATCGCCTTGCGAAAGCGCGCCGAGGCATTTGTCAATTTCGGCGATATATGTGCCGAGAGTTTTCGTTACGGAGTTCAAGTCGTTTTTAATCGCAAGGAAATCGCCCGCATAGTCACCCTCGACATTTGTATCGAAAAGCCCTTGCTCGACTCGGTCAAGCACGTTGCGCACCTCGTTAAGCGGTCTTTGAACACTGCCGACAAAGTTGGCAAGCCCGTCAATCATTCCTCCCCACAAGCCCCTAAGGCCCGACGCGTCTATGGAAAGTTCAAAATTACCCTTTGCGGCGTTTTCGGAAACGCTCATAACCGCGGCAGAGAATGTCTCTAAGTTGATTTCAAGGGCGCGCAAACTGTTTGCAAGTTCGGCTTTTTTTCCCGGCATTTTAGGAATATTTATTTGTTTAACGCCTTCGGTAAATTTCTGCAAGACATCAATTGTGGCGCGAATATCGTTCGACGAGTTATCCGCGTAAACATTGACCGCGTCAAGCATGTCCTTGTACGCGCCCTGATATTTCGACGAGTCAATCCTATAGTCCAAGTCACCGTTTACGCCGGCTTCGCGGTTAAATTCATCCATATCCTCAAGCATCGACTTGATAACGTTCACCAAATCGTAAATATCGAGCGTCAACCTGCCCAATTCGTCCCGAGAAAAACGGCTGCTTATGTTTATGTTGAAATTGCCCGAAGCGACGTCTTTTATATTCTCCGTAAGGCGGTCAATGGGCTTGAGCGAATTTACAATGATAAGGAACAGCAAAATCACGGAGACAACCACGCAAACAAGCCCGACTACAGCCGAAATGGCAATCAGGCTTTGCAATAAATCGTCGACAAGTGCGACCGTTCGCTCCTGCGCATATTCCTGAGAAATTCCCACGAAAAACATGCCGTTGGGGCGACCATCCGCGCCCGGAAGCGGGAAATAGTAGGCAATGTAGGGCAACATGCCGAACACGTTAAGTTCTAAAATAATATGTTCGCCTCGACCGATTACGGGGTCGGTTACGGCTTCGCGGGCGGCGGCTGTGCCGACGGCGCGCGTGCCGTAGGTGGGGTGTATAAGCGTTGACGCAACAGAAATCGCGTCACCCGTTTCCGCATCAACGCGAAAAACAGTCGCATCAACGCCGAAATTTTCACCAACGTGGTCAACAAAATCGAAACTGCCGACAACAAAGTTCACGACAACCGCGCCGATTATCGTATTTCCATCCATTATCGGTGACGCTGTCGTCATAACCATTTCCGCCGTGGGGGTCGGCGTGTACAGCGTAAGTTGCTCGCCGCGAAGTCCCGCCGCAATCGAAGGCACCCCGGAAACATTATCGCCATATGCGGCAACGGCAATTTCTCCGCCTTCCATTACATGCTCGCGCATGTGCGAACGCGCAAGGGTTATCCCGTTTGCGTCGGAAATAATAATTTCCGCTACGCCGAAGTGATTTTTTTGGTTAAAGGCATACTGCCAAATATCCTCGCGCACCCCTGCGTTTATCAGGGAAATAAGCTCGGCGGAACTGCCCATCGCATTCGCCGCAATGAAAGTCTGTTGCTCGTACGCCGCAAGATAGGCCTTAATGGCTTCGCTTGCCGCGTCAAGCCTTTCATCAATGAATGCGCTTGAAAGGTCGGTTGCCGCTTCGCGGGTTACACTCGTCGCGATAAGCGTCAGCGCGCCGACGACAATCAATACGGTAATCGCCATAATCAAAACAACCGGTACGATGATTCTGCTTTTAAGACTGTTAAACATCTCAAAAACCCTCCCTCTACAATGTGGTCTTTTACTGATTGCCACAATCTTATGACAAATTATCATATAGGTCAAGGGTTCGTGCGGTTGCGCGAAGTTGTCCGCAAGCGGCGTTTATATCGCTGCCGAGGCTTCGCCTGACGGTTACGGGGATGTTTTTTTCTGCAAGAGCGGCGGCAAAAATTTTTGTCTCCCGGGGCGGGGTAGGGGAAAAGTCGCTTTGTACGGGATTTATTGGGATTAAATTTACGTGGCACAGAAGCCCTTGCAACATTTTTCCAAGTTCGCGGGCGTGGGCGGGACTATCGTTTTGCCCGGCAATGAGCGCGTATTCGAATGTGATTCGGCGGCGCGTTTTTTCGACGTAAAAACGACACGCGGAAATTAGCTCGCTAAGCGGATATTTTTTTGCTATGGGCATGAATTTTTGGCGAAGTTCGTCCGTGGTTGCGTGGAGCGAAATCGCCAGATTTATTTGAAGCTCGAGCTCCGCAAGCGCGTAAATTTTCGGCACAAGCCCGCATGTCGAAACGGTGATATGCCTCGCGCCGAGATTTTTGCCTTTTTCATGCGTGATTAGCTCAATGAAACGAAGCGTTGCATCAAAGTTGTCCAAAGGCTCGCCGCATCCCATCAGGACTACGTTTTTTGCGGATTCGGCATTGTAGACTTGCAGGCAGTATTCGCCGGGGGTCAAATCGCGCTGAAATCCCGACGCGCTTGCGCAGAATTTACAGCCCATTTTGCAGCCGGCTTGCGTTGAAATACATACGGAATTGCCATGTTTGTAGCGCATTAAGACGGATTCTGCAAACGCGTCGTTGTTCAAGCGTGTTAGAAATTTTATCGTTTCGTCGCTTGAAATATGGCTTTCGATTACGTCAAGCGGCGTGATAAAAAAGACGTCGTCTAAATCGTGTCGCAGGGATTTGGGCAAATTTTGCATCGCGTCGAAAGAAGGAGCGTTTTTTTTATGCAACCACTCAAAAATTTGCACGGAGCGATAGCTCGCTTCGTACGGAAAAAAAGCCGCAATTTCATGCGGCAGAAGTGATAAAATATCGGTTTTCACGTGTTCTCCTTTATCGCCCGGTATCGTCCGGGAAATTGCGGCGGGCTGTGTGCTATTGCCGGACCAATGCTCTTTCGCTTTCCGGCAGCGATTCGTGCGCGTTTTGGACGTCCGCAGAGCTTCCGGAAATATCGACCATTACGCCGATATCCGAGTCGATGACCCATTCCGCGCCCTCGGTTTGGCGTCGAACGTTTCGTGGATTAATATAGCCTGCTCCGGCAAGATGGTCAACAATCGCGTTTACGTTGCCGCCGGAGGGACTTGCGCCGCGTTCGATGCTGTACTGTTCAATTGCGTTCTGAATCACGCGCGCGGATTGTATGTCGGCGCGAAGGCGCGCGCGGTCGCTTGTCAGAAGAAAAACCGGCACGACAATCAGCGCGATTATCGCGATTATCGCCAGTACAATCGTAAGCTCCAAGAGTGTCAGGCCTGCGTTTTTCTTGCGCATGTGAATCTCTCCTTTTCCATCAGCAAGCAAAAAATCGCGATGCTTCACCGCGTTTTTTGCTCGCGTTTTTTTATGCTCCAGGAAACTGCTCCCGGCTTCGAGGGAATGCGTCGCCGTCGGCATGTGTCCCCGGTGTCCAATGCGCGCTTGGCGCGCTTTTTTATACAGCCGTCGCCAGTTCAAACGTCGGCAAAATTATCGCAAGCATAACCGCGCCCAAAACCACGCCCAGCGAAATCGTCAAAACGGGCTCGATAAGTTTATTTAAGCGGCGAACTTCATGCAGATATGAAGTGCTGAAGTACGCGACGCATTTTTCTAAAGTTTGGGGCAAACGCCCCGTCTCTTCGCCGACTCGAACAAGCTCCGCAAGCAAAGGGTTTATGTAAGATATTTCGCCCAATGACTGCCAAAACGCCGCGCCCGAATCTAATTGCGACGAAACTCTTTGCAAATCGTTCAGCACAACGGGATTTTCGAAAACTTCGCCGCATGTCGAAACCGCTTCGGAAACCCCAATCCCGGAGGAAAGCAAAAGCGACAACGCCTCGGTTATATTAAGATTAATTTTCTGTCGCCAAATCGGGATTTTCAGCTTATTTCTCGAGGAAAACGCTTGTCCCGTCGTTGTTCGAAAAAAAAACATCACACATATGAGAAAAACTAAAAAACCGCCGAATATGAGCAGCGTATTTTCCGCAAAATACCCGGAAACCAAAAGCAAGAGGCTCGTAGCGGCGGGGAGCGCGACTCCCGATGCCTCAAAAATTTGCGCATATCCCGGCAAAACAAAAGTAACCGCCATAATAAGCACACCAAGCATCATCGCCGACACAAGGACCGGATAAAGCATCGCGGCGGCAAGCTCCTCGTCGGTCCTCACCTTATTTTCGTAAAAATCCGCGAGCTTTGCACAGGTTTCGGGAACGCGCGCAGTTCGTTCCCCGATTGCCACAAATCCGCACATAAACGCAGGAAAAGCCCCGGAAATCTTTAGCGCGTCCGAAAAACTCTCGCCTTGCATAATCATTTTATGTAAATCGAAAAGAGTCGCGCCAAGCATTCGCCCCGACGACTGCGCCGCCAAAACAGGCATCGCTTCCGTAACGTGAAGTCCTGCGTCAAAAAGGAACGCGGCTTTGCGGCAAAAAACAGCCAATTCACGCATGGGAATCGTTTTTTTAAGCACGCAGACGTCACTCCTTTCCCTCTTGCGCATAAGTATACATATAGTTTTCAACTTGCAACAGCCACAACGAATAGCTTTATTGTGAGACTTTTAGCAACACCAGGTATCTCTCCATCACCAATTTTTAAATCGTTGATGTCGACACATATGTTGCCACTCTCAAATTCGGTGTTCTGCTTATAGTTGAGGTTTTTACGAAGGGTGGTGCGGAAAATGGGCAATGAGTACATTCCTGTACCTTTGTCGTGTTGGGGCAGGGCAAGAATGGACTGCCTTTTTTATGGGTTAGGAAATTGTTCCCGGCTTCGAGGGAATGCGTCGCCGCCAACATGTGTCTCCGGTGCCCACTGCGCGCTTGGCGCGCTTTTTT
>WRGX01000201.1 GCA_009786975.1 Defluviitaleaceae bacterium | reverse complement strand
TTCCCTCGAAGCCGGAAGCCGTTTCCGTTGGCAGAAAAAATCGAGTCGGCGAGTGTCACTCGCCGACTCTCTTTTGCAAAAAAAGCGCGCCAAGCGCGCAGTGGACACCGGGGGCCCATGTCGGCGGCGACGCATTCTCTCGAAGCCGGATGCAATTTACCGGAGCATAAAAAAATAAAAATTGGGGCAAAAAGATGCGAAAAAAAGTGATTTACGCAATCGGACTGGTCGTCGGGTTTGCGAATGGATTGTTTGGTGCGGGCGGCGGAACGTTGCTTGTTCCCGCTATGCAAAAGTTTCTTAAATTCGAAACGCACAAATCGCACGCCACTGCGCTTGCGGTAATTTTGCCGCTTTCGGTGATATCGGCGGGGATTTATCTTTGGGGCGTTGATGTGGACTGGAAAATTATTTTTCTCGTGTCCGCCGGGGGCGTATGCGGCGGCGTAATCGGGGCAAAAATTTTAAATAAGCTCGCGGGGTGGTGGCTGAACATTTTGTTCGGGCTGTTCTTGGCCGCAGGCGCAATCCGGATGTTGTTCGCATGATGGCATATGTTTCGCCATTCGCTGAGCGTACAAATCGCCATCAAAAATTCGCCGCCCGCGTTCCTCTCGCTGATTTTTCACACGTTCGGGGGGCATGGGCATGAGTTGGCTTTTGTATATAATCGTGGGCTTCGCGTCGGGAATTGTCAGCGGAATGGGCATCGGCGGCGGCGCGATTTTAATTCCCGCGCTAACGATTTTTCTCGATATCGAGCAACAAAAAGCCCAAAATATTAACCTTCTCTATTATATTCCGACCGCGTTAATCGCCCTCCGCGTCCACAAAAAGGAAGGCAATATCGAGAAAAAAGGTCTGACCCCGCTGATTTTATGCGCAATTCCGGGTACAATCGCGGGCGCGTTAATCGCCATAAACATAGACGCAAACTATCTCCGCAAAGGTTTTGCCGTGTTCCTGCTGTGCATGGCAATTTACGAGCTGAAAAAAGGATTAGACAGGAGAAAATCTCAAAATTCGAAAGGAACATGTTAAATGGAAAACTCGGCATTCGAGGGCCTCAAAACCCGATTCAAAACCGCAGGCACCGACGAAAAAATCCGAATCTATGTAGAATCCGAAGAGCTTACGCAAAGTCAGTACAAAGAGCTGTTACACCTGTTTCCGCTCAGTGATTTACACAAATTGGAAGCCGCTTTGGTTTAGCGGCTTCTTTACATATTATACCAATATCCCGCCTTTGCGCCTTGTTGTGACTTTATAATATTCCGCAAACGTGGTACATATATATGAGGGGAGCGTGAAAATTCGAAGAAGGGAACGCGGGCGGCGAATTTTCATCAGGAATTTGTGCGTTCAGCGAATGGCGAAAAGTGTGAAAGCGCTTATGAACGGCATCATTGAGGGGAGACGGAATAATGGAAAAATTTGAACACAAACCGAGCTTTATTCGCGGAATGTTTGTCGGAAGCCTTTTGACCGCAATAATTATGTTGATTGGCGTCGCGGGATTTACGGTTTACGCGCGGCAGGCGCGGTGGAACGGTATCGACCCGAACACGAAAGTTATGGAAATGTACAGCCTGCTTAACAGGCTGTCAATTGTGCCGTTCGACAAGGACGTCATGCTTGAAAGCATGTACAGGGGCTTTCTTGAAGGGGTCGACGACCCGTATACGCAATATTTATGCGCGGAGGCAGTTGAGGCGTTTCAGGCTCGGATTTCGGGGATATTTGTAGGCATAGGCGTACAAATTTTTTCCGAAGTCGACGACCCGTATGTAACAATTTCAACAACGTTTCGCGGCGCGCCTGCGGAAGCGGCGGGCTTGCTTCCGGGCGACAGAATTGTGCGGGTTGACGGCGTAGATGTTGCGGGAACTTCGCGCGAAAACGTTGTCGGCATGATAACCGGACCGGAAGGCACCGCCGTAACGATTTCGATTTGGCGCGAATACGAAAACGAGCGTTTTGACGTTGAAATAATCCGCGCCCGCATCGAGGTCCCGACGATTTTCCACGAAATGCTTTATATGGAAGACGGTCAGCCCATCGGATACCTGCGCATCGAGGGTTTCGACGAAGTCACAACGGACCAATTCAACGACGCGCTCGCCGAGCTTTACGCCGAAGGCATGAACGGACTGATTTTGGATTTGCGCAATAACCCCGGCGGTTCGCTGCACGTCGTAAACGAAATAACCGACAGGCTGATTCCCGAGGGGATAATCACATTCACGATTGACGCCCACAATCGCCGCGAATATCATCGCTCCGGCCCAGATTATTTGGGCTTGCCGCTGGTTCTTCTTGTGAACGGGCGCAGCGCAAGCGCGTCGGAAATTTTAAGCGGCGCGGTTCGCGACACGGAAATCGGCACAATTGTCGGCGAGCAGACCTTTGGCAAGGGCGTTGTGCAAAATATAATCTACCTTACCGACGGCACCGCCGTAAAACTAACGGTTCAGAAATATCACACGCCAAATGGCGAGTGCATCCACGGAGTCGGCATCACACCTCATATAATCGTGGAAATGTCCGACGATTTAAGCCGCAGAATCGGCCGCCTTGCGCCCGGAGAGGACGTACAACTTGAATCCGCCCTTGAGGTCATCGGAGGGAAATTAAACTAGCAACCACCGCCAAATAATGCACGGGGAAGCCCTGCTCGTTTTTCACGCGCAAAGCGGGGTCAAAAGTGGCGTAAGGGATTGACTTACGCCCGCCCCGTGCGGCGGCGGTGTGAAATTTTGACAAAGTTTCAACAGGCAACAAAAAAATTTCGTTTTTTTCGGCAAAATTAACAAGCAAAAAACTCACGCCGCCTTGTGTGACGAATTTTTGCATAAATTCAATTTGATGAGCGTGGATATTTCTAAGCGGCAGGCTCGGTTGGCGTGTTTCTTTCGCGTCAAAACAAATTGCCACGCCGTGTCCGACCCCATTCAAACGCGACACGCCGATAAAATCCACCGTGCTTTTTTTTTCAAAGTACGCCTCCGAAATTCTGCGCGCGGCGTTATCAACCGCCGTCGGCGTAATAGGTGTCGGCACCTTTTGTATCACCGCCAAATTTTTTTGCTCGTACAGGCGGTTTGTCAGGTCGATTAGCTCCTCGAACGCGCTTCCCCTAAGTCCGCGCGTGTTCCAAATCGGCATTTTGGCATTCGCTAAGGCGTGTAACTCCTTATAGGAGTTGGTCGCCCGCGTTCCTTTCTTTGAATTTTATTCGAGTACATTTATCCGCTCAACCCGCATATCCTCCGGTCCGGTAAGCGAGCAGCCCTTTTCCTTCGCGTACATTATATAGTCCACGATTTCGCGCGTAATTTCCTCGCCCGGAGCAACAATCGGTATCCCGGGCGGATAACACATTACGAATTCGGCACAAATTTTGCCTGCACATTGCTCAATGGGCAGGCTTTTTTTTGCGGCATAAAACGCGTCCTGCGGCGCGATTCGCACAAGCGGCGCGAGATATTCATGCTTCATTATATCAAGCTCTGCCCGCGAAAACCGCCGTTTAACCTCCGCAAGCGCGCTGATAAGCATCTCGATATTTTTAAAATTATCGCCAATCGAAACGTATGCCAAAATGTTTCCGATGTCGCCGAATTCGATTTGGATGTCGTACTTGTCGCGCAAAATATCATACACTTCGATGCCCGCAAGCCCCGTTCCAAGCGTGTTTACGGCGAGTTTCGTTTTGTCGAAATCGTAAACCGACGTGCCGTCGACAATTTCATCCGAAAACGCGTAATATCCGCCCATTTTGTTGATTTCAACCCGCGCGTACTCCGTAAGTTCCAAAACCTCGGCGAAAATTTTTTTGCCGCGCAGTGCGAGATTGCTTCGCGAAATATCTAAACTCGACATCAAAATGTATGACGGACTGGTTGTTTGCGTCAAATTTATTATTTGCCGCATGTAGCTTGCGTTGACGTTTGCGCCGCACAGCAAAAACGAGCTTTGCGTGAGAGAACCGCCGGATTTATGCATACTGACGGCGGAAAAATCTGCGCCACGGGCGCAGTGAGCGGAGCGAACGTTTCCCGCGCCGCCCGAGGAAATCGCCGCGCGCGGCAGTCCGTCAGCAAAATAAAAATGCGTACCATGCGCCTCGTCGGCAAGAAGCAACATATCGTGCGAATGCGCAAGCTCCGCAATGCCCGCAACATCGGAGCAAATCCCGTAATACGTGGGGTTGTTAATAAAAATCGCCTTTGCGTCGGGGTTTTCCTTGATGGCGCGCTCGACTTCCTCAAGCGAGCTTCCAAGCGCGATGCCGAGCTTTTCGCAGGTCTTGCAGGGTATGTAAACAGGAATCGCGCCGCACAAAACAATCGCGTTAAGCACGGAGCGATGCACATTTCGCGGCAAAATAATCTTCTCGCCTCGTTTGACGGCATAAAAAACCATTGCCTGCACCGCGCTCGTTGTGCCGCCGACAAGCAAAAATGCCGCCGCCGCACCAAATGCCGCCGCCGCAAGTTCTTCCGCCTCCTTTATAACGGAAACGGGATGACACAAATTGTCCAGCGGTTTCATGGAATTTACGTCCATCGAAAGGCATTTTTTGCCCAAAAATTCGCGCAAATTACTGCTTCCCTTGCCGCGTTTATGCCCCGGCACATCGAAAGGAATTACGCGATTTGCCTCAAGCTCCTCAAGCGCGTCGCGAATCGGCATTTTTTTTTGGTCCACGGCGAAGCCTCCTTTTGGTATCAGACAATCCTACCACGACCCCGCTCGAGCTTTCAAGGGGCGGCGCGCCAAGCGCGCATTGGGCACCGGGGACATGTGTTGGTGGCGACGCGTTCCCTCGAAGCCGGAAGCAGTTTCCGGAGCATGAAAAAGCGCGCACTGCGCGCATTGGGCACCGGGGACATGTGTTGGCGGCGACGCGTTCCCTCGAAGCCGGGAGCAGTTTCCGGAGCATGAAAAAGCGCGCCAAGCGCGCATTGGGCACCGGGGACATGTGTTGGCGGCGACGCGTTCCCTCGAAGCCGGGAGCGGTTTACCGTTTTATGAAAAAGCGCGCACTGCGCGCATTGGGCACCGGGGACACGTGTTGGCGGCGACGCATTCCCTCGAAGCCGGGAGCGGTTTCCGGAGCATGAAAAAAACGAGTCGGCGAGTGACACTCGCCGACTCGTTTTTTTCAACCCGGATAAATTTTAGAACCTGTGTTCAATAAAATTTGACGAAAAAACCCCGCAGGAATATACTTGCGGGTAGACGGGAGTGTAAAAAAAAGTGTCAAAAGGTGCGGCGTCTTTTGTTTTTACGGTTTTGGCAATTTGCATCGTTACGTTTGTTTTTTTGCTTAGTGCCTATTTGGGAGTGGCGGAGCCTGAAGCCGCTCTTGTTTTTGTTGAAGATTTTGCGGAAAACGCAACGCCCACGCCAACGCCAACGCCCACCCCAACCCCCGCTCCAACCCCGGAACCCACCCCTGAACCAACCCCGGAACCAACCCCAACCCCTCCATCCCCCCCAACCGACGCCCTCGACGATTTCCTCGCTTCGCACGGAAGCAACCTCGCGCTTCTTTACAAAAATCTCGAAACCGGCTTCATCTACACCTACAACGAGGACGCAGTGTTTTTTGGCGCGAGTTTAAATAAAATCAACCACGCTCTGTATGTATTCATTCTTGCGGAGCGCGGCATGATTTGTATGGAAGAAGTCCACACATTTCGCGATGCAGACAGGCACGGCGGAACGGGACGAATACAGCACATGGAAGCAGGTACGCAATTTACAACGCGCGAATTATTGCGGCATTCGATGGTTCACAGCTGCAATGTCGCGGCGCGAATGCTTGTTCGCCACACTGCGGACGCCGAATTTTCCTACCACGATTTTGTCGATGAAATCGGCGCGAATCCGGATTTTATCGGCAATGTCAGAACGCAAAATACAAATGTCAGAGACAAATTGATTTTCATGCTTGCCGTGCTTGATTATATCGAATCGGAGGACCCGTACAGGTACACATACAACACGCTTTTCCGCGAAGACCTGCTTGCAACGCCCGGATTTTTGCAAAGCCCGTACGGGATGGCGAGAAAATACGGCTGGGCAACCGCCTCGTTCAACGAAGCCGCAATCGTTTTCGCGCCCTCGCCCTACATCTTAATCGTCCTGACAAACTACGACGGCGGCGCGCAAACAACTTTTGCAAACATTTCGCGTGTTATCCGTGAGTTTCATGACGCGGCTTTTTAGCCTGCAAAAACAACCGCTACCACCCATGCGCGCGGCCTTCCGCGTCGCGCATGATTAAAATTTCCTCGTCGTCGCGAAGCGGGTCATCATTTTCCGTTCCGCGACGGCGCGTTATGTACAAAAACGCGCTTTCGGCGGCAACGGCGGCATCAATTTTACCGGGCATCGGGTCGAAAATGCGCAAAGTATAGCCCTCCGGCGCAAGGCGGTTTCGCACCATTTGCAAAAACTGGTGCAAAGCCGCCTTGCTCATTTTATATGCGTAATTTTCGGCGTCACGCGTTTCATTTATCGACGCCTCCGCGCTCGTTACATAAAAAATCCGCCGAGTTTCCCCCGCGTCCAAAAGCGGCAAAAATTTTTCAAGCGTCGCCATAGGCGCGACTACATTTGCTCGAAACGTTTTTTTAAAATCGTCGGATTCGTCACGAAAATCCGTTGTATCGGCAAGGAAATCGAGCTTCGTAATTTTTTCAAATTCATGCGGCGTGAAAACTTCAAACCCCTCGCGCGCGAAAACTTCCGCCAAATTTTTACCGAAATCCGATTGCGTGTTTGTAATCAAAATTGAACCGCGCATTAAATCCTCTCCTATCTGCTTCGACTGCATTTTAGCACAAAACCGCACGGGAGTTTCTCTGGAACTTACTTTTACATTTCACCGTCGTGAAAATTTTCCAAACAACTCTTGACATATGGAAAAAATCACGATATACTTTCCCCGTTAGCACTCGAAGCTCGCGAGTGCTAACAAGGCGGAGGGAGGCAATATCTATGCTAAACGACAGAAAATTCAAAATCCTGCAAGCCATTGTGGACGACTATATCGAATCGGCGGAACCCGTCGGCTCGCGCACAATCGCAAAAAAATACGGACTCGGTGTAAGTTCCGCAACGATTAGAAACGAAATGAGCGACCTCGAGGATTTGGGACTTATAAGCCAGTTGCACTCGTCGTCGGGGCGCGTGCCCTCCGCGAAGGGTTATCGATTTTATGTAGACAGCATGATGCAAAGCCGCGCGCTTGCGCCGGACGAATCGCTTTTCCTGCAACGCATGATAATCGAAAATATTTTTCAGGCGGAATACATGATGCAGGAAACCGCAAAAGCACTGTCGCGCCTTACAAATTACCCCGCAATCGTAAGCGAGCCGCATATGAAAAAGACCGCGATTAAGCATGTCCAGCTTGTTCCGCTTGATGAAAAATCTTTGCTTCTCGTGCTTGTCACCGACACAAAAACGGTGAAAAATCAAGTCGTAAACCTGCCCGCCGCGCCGGGGTATGAAACCCTCACGAAACTTTCGGCGCACTTAAACCGACATCTCGCAGGGCTGTCAATCCGCGAAATCGACCGCGACCTCATCGACAAAATGCTTGCGGAATTCGGCAAAAACGCGCATGTCCTTATGCCGATTTTGGGCATAATAGCCGATATGATTCAAGCCGAAGACGACGTTCGCGTTTACACAAGCGGCGTGAAAAATATTTTGGCGTTTCCGGAATTTTCCGACAAAGCCACCGCCGAAAAAATCTTCCACGCCCTCGAAGACCGCGCCTCGTTGTTTGAAATCCTCGGCACTCCGTACGCCGAAGCCGCAGGCATACAAGTCATCATAGGCGAGGAAAACGCCCTCGATTTACTAAAATCCTGCAGCCTAATCAAGTCAAATTACACAATCGACAATCAAGGCACCGGATGCATCGCGCTAATCGGGCCCATGCGAATGGACTACGCGCAAGCGGTATCGGTATTGTCGGGAGTGCTCACAAATATCCGGCACGTCATAGACGCGCTGGGATTACGAACCGGAGGAACAGACCAATGAAAAAGAAACAAAAAGACACATCGCCCGCAGAAGAAATCCTGCAAAATGAAGAACCCGCCGTAGTTTTAGACACGCCCCTGGTAGATGCCGCCGAAGTCCTGGACAAATACCAACGATGCCTCGCGGAATTCGACAATTTCCGCAAGCGCACAACAAAGGAAATGGCGGCACGCTACGACGACGGAATCCGCGCCGCGTGCGAAAAACTCCTTCCCGTAACCGACAATTTCGAGCGCGCCCTATCCGCCGCCGAAAACATCGAAAAAGAAAACAGCTTCTACAAAGGCATCGAAATGATAGCCCGTCAATTCGAAGGCGCATTTACCGACCTCGGCATAAAAGAAATCCCGGCCGACCCCGGCACCCCCTTCGACGCAAACCTACACTACGCCGTCGCCCACAACGCCGACGAAAATTTTGGCGAAAACCAAATCGCCGCAGTAATGCAAAAAGGCTACACACATAAGGAACGCGTAATAAGACCCGCCATGGTGCAGGTCGCGAATTAGAAGCCTAACTTAACTCAATTAATATCAAAGTTGTAAAATTGGGTGTGTTCCAAATACAGAAATGAATGTTGCCATCAAGTAAGACTTTTTCGCAAATATTGACTTCCACAAGTTTATTTATCTAAATGTTTAAAGGAGTGAGCTTGTAATGACAATTTACTGTGACAAAGCAGGCACGGATGTCACCAGAGACGTAGGCTCCATCGAAGCAACAACCCTTAGCCATAATAGTCGCGAGTCTATCTCTGGGTTAATAGAGTCCTGTCCTGTTGATAAATTTTGCACAAACCCCGACTGTCCGTTTTTAAAAAAGAGGCAATAATTAAAGTTACGTAGTGCATCTTAATATCTTCTTAATATCTGTGAGTAAGATTTATTGTAAGCAACTTCATTTCTGTAATTGAAGCGCACCCAATTAAAAAATCGAAGTAATGATAATTTAGGAGGAAAAAAGTGCTGATTAAATTTATCCCCGAATCAGAACCCCTGCCGGATGAAATTGATGCTATACGTCTGGGGCGAGATGAAATTCGCCGTGGAGAAACAGTAAGCCATGATGAAATTGACTGGAGTTAAATTGAAACACACCCAATAAAAACCCAAATAATAATTTTTAAAGGAGGACAAAACAATGTCAAAAATAATAGGAATTGACCTGGGAACAACAAACTCATGCGTAGCGGTAATGGAAGGCGGCCAGCCCGTAGTAATCGCAAACAGCGAAGGAATGCGCACAACGCCGTCAATCGTGGCGTTTACAAAAACGGCTGAACGTCTCGTAGGCGAAACCGCAAAGCGTCAAGCCATAACAAACCCCGACAACACAGTAATGTCAATAAAACGCCAAATGGGTACAAATTTTAAGGTGGACATCGACGGCAAAAACTACTCGCCGCAGGAAATTTCCGCAATGGTGCTGGGCAAATTGAAGCTCGACGCGGAGGCGTACCTCGGCGAAAAAGTCGAAAAAGCGGTTATCACCGTACCCGCGTATTTCACCGACAGCCAACGCCAAGCCACAAAAGACGCAGGCAAAATCGCCGGTCTCGAAGTCGAGCGGATAATCAATGAGCCGACGGCCGCCGCGCTTTCCTACGGGCTCGACAACGAAAAAGAGCAAAAAATCATGGTATACGACCTCGGCGGCGGCACATTCGACGTGTCGATAATCGATATCGGCGACGGCGTAATCGAAGTTTTGGCAACAAGCGGAAGCAATCGATTGGGCGGCGACGACTTCGACGACCGAATAATTAAATTCCTTGTCGAGGAGTTCAAAAAACTCGAAAACATGGACCTGTCGCAAGACAAAATGGCGATGCAACGCCTAAAAGAGGCCGCCGAAAAAGCCAAAAAAGAACTCTCCACCGTCATAACAACGAACATCAACCTGCCCTTCGTCACAATGAACCAAGACGGTCCGAAGCACATGGACATTAACCTGACCCGCGCAAAATTCGACGAACTCACGCATGACCTTGTCGAAAAAACAATGGGACCGGTCCAAACCGCACTAAAAGATGCCGACCTATCCCCTTCCGACTTGACAAAAGTCCTGCTCGTAGGCGGCTCGACTCGCATCCCCGCAGTGCAGGAAGCCGTTAAAAAGCTCACCGGCAAGGAGCCGTTCAAAGGCATCAACCCCGACGAATGTGTCGCGCTTGGCGCGTCGATTCAGGCGGGCAAACTCGCGGGCGACGCGGGCGCGGGTAGCATTCTTCTGCTCGACGTAACCCCGCTTTCGCTTTCAATTGAAACGGAAGGCGGCGTCGCAACGCGCTTAATCGAGCGTAACACGACCATCCCTACAAATAAAAAGCAAGTTTTCTCAACAGCGGCGAATAATCAAACCGCAGTTGACATCGTTGTCTGCCAAGGCGAACGCGCCCTTGCACGCGATAACAAGGAACTCGGTCGCTTCCGCCTCGACGGAATTCCGCCCGCAATGCGTGGCGTACCGCAAATCGAAGTAACGTTCGACATCGACGCAAACGGCATAGTTTCCGTTTCCGCAAAAGACCTCGGCACGGGCAAGGAGCAAAAAATCACAATAACCGCCTCCGGCAACCTGTCCGACGACGACATCGAGCGCGCCGTAAAAGACGCGGAGCAATATGCCGAAGCCGACAGAATCCGCAAAGAGGCAATCGACGCGAAAAACGAAGCCGATTCCCTAATTTTCCAAACCGAAAAACTTTTGGCCGATATGGAAGACAAAATTTCCGACGAGGACAAATCAAATATCACTGCCGAAATGGAAAAACTAAAATCCGTTTCCGTTGCAATGCATGGCGAAACAATGAACGAATCCGACACCGAAACCCTAAAAGCCGCAATCGAATCCTACACAAAATCCCTTAACGATTTCTCACAAAAACTTTACTCTGCCGCCGGCGCGGAAGGCACCCCGCCCGAAGAACCCGCCGATTACGGCCCGAACCACGACGATTCTGTTATTGACAGCGATTTTACCGAGAAGTAATGAAGCGAATGGCGAAAAGTGTGAAAAATCAGCGAGAGGAACGCGAGCGACCAATTTTTAATGGCGATTTGTGCGCTCAGCGAATGGCAAAACCATGAAAAAAGATTTCTACGAACAGCTGGGCGTGGGGCGCGAAGCGACAGACGACCAGATAAAAAAGGCGTACAGGAAAATGGCCAAGCAGTATCACCCGGACGCGAATCCGGGTGATGCCGCCGCTGAGGCGAAATTTAAAGAAATCAGCGAGGCGTACAGCGTGCTTTCCGATTCGTCAAAACGGCAAAAATATGACCAATTCGGTCATGCCGCGTTTGAGCAGGGTGGGGGAGGGGGCTTCCATGGCGGCGGCATGGATATTGATATCGGCGATATTTTCGGCTCATTTTTCGGCGGAGACAGTATTTTCGGCGGGCGTTCGCGTACACCTAAGCCTCGTCGGGGCGCGGATATTCAAATGCGCGTGAATATTAAATTCGAAGAAGCCGTTTTCGGTGCGACAAAGGAAGTGCAACTGCAAACACATGAGGCCTGCGGAACATGCAGCGGCAGCGGCGCGAAGCCCGGCACTTATCCCGAAAGCTGTAAAAAATGTAACGGCAGCGGAAGCGAGCGGATTACGCGGCAAAGTTTTATCGGCATGATGACGCAGGTTGTGACATGTTCGGCGTGTCGCGGGCAGGGCAAAATTATAAAAACGCCGTGCCAAACATGCAGTGGCCAAGGTCGCGTCCTTACATCGAAAAAACTCGACGTAAACATACCCAAAGGCATCGACAGCGGACAAAGCGTTCGCATCGGAGGCAAGGGAGAAATGGGCGAAAAAGGCGCGCCTTCGGGTGATTTGTATATCACCGTCACTGTTGCGCCGCACAAATTATTCTCGCGCGAAGGCAGTCGTCTTTCACTGGAAATCCCAATCACCTTCGTACAAGCCGCGCTCGGTGACGAAATTTCAATCCCTCTTCTGGACGGTGGCGTTGAAAAGCAAAAAATAAAGCCCGGCACACAGCCCGGGACGCTTGTAACTCTGCGTGGAAAAGGCGTCCCGAACGTCCACAATCCGCGAAACGTCGGCGACCTAATCGTAAGACTGAACGTAACCGTTCCAACCGCTTTAAATGACAAACAGCGCGATATTTTAAAAAATTTCAACGACGCCATGGGCGAAGACTATGTAAACCACAAAAAACGATGGTTTGATAAAGTTAAGGCGTATTTTACCTAATGTTTGAATAAAAAAGCGCGCACTGCGCGCAGTGGGCACCGGGGGCATGTGCCGGCGGCGACACGTTCTCTCGAAGCCGGGAAATTGTTCCCGGCTTCGAGGGAATGTGTCGATTTCGACACATTCCCTCGGTGTTTACTGCGCGCTTGGCGCACTTTTTTACGGGTCGGGAAATTGTTCCCGGCTTCGAGAGAATGTGCCGATTTCGACACATGTCCCCGGTGTTCACTGCGCGCTTGGCGCGCTTTTTTAATTTTGCAAAAAAGAGTCGGCGAGTGACACTCGCCGACTCTTTTTTTACGGGTCGGGAAATTGCATCCGGCTTCGAGAAAATGTGCCGACTTCGGCACATGTCCCCGGTGTCCACTGCGCGCAGTGCGCGCTTTTTTATGGGCCGGGAAATTGCTTCCGGCTTCGAGGGAACGCGCCGACTCCTACACATGTCCTCGGTGTTCGCTTGGCGCGCTTTTTTATTTAAGGCACTCCTCCCGGTGTGCCTCCGTGCGAGCCGCAGTTTTTTTTTGAAAAATATGCGCAGTTTTCGCATGCGCCGGCCTCCATGCGGTGGTGATTTTGCAGGCTTAGCACCTTTTTGTGCTTTTTGCAGCGAACCATATTTTTGTCTCCCTTCGAAAAAATTTTGTCTTTTGCAAATTATGCCCCGTTTGCGGTATAATAAAACGCAATAGAGGAGGCAAGCGGCGATGCGCGATTTTTTCAGCCTTGAGGGACCGTTTAACAAGTACGCGGGTTTTCTTGCCGATATGGTAATTTTGAGTTTCCTTTGGATTTTTTTCAGCATACCCTTTTTAACAATCGGCGCGTCGACAACCGCGCTTTTTTATGTTGCAACGCGCCGCTTGGCTAACCGCGAGGGCTATATATCGTCGGATTTTTGGCAAGCATTTAAGGCAAACTTTTTTCGTGCGACGATTTTGTGGTTGATTGTTTTCGGCGTAATCTTTATGATTATTTGGAACATGTTGCTTTTGCCGGATGTTATCGATGAAATGGGCGCGCTTGGCAGTATAATTTTGCCCGCGCAAATTATTATTCTGATAGAAGTCATTTTTGTCACGACTTTTCTGTTCCCCGTTACCGCGCGTTTTGATATGAGCCTGACAGAGACGCTGAAATCTTCGTTTTTTCTTGCGAATCGGCATATGCTTACATCGTTTTTATGCGCGCTTACGCTTGTTGCGATTGTATTTGTTTCGCTTTTTTGGCTTCCGCTGCTGCTTTTGGCACCCGGAATTTACGCTATGGCCGCGTCGTACTTTATAATGAAGGTGTTCAAAAAGCATCGCCCCGAAATGGACAAGGACCCGATACTTGAACTTCAGGAATTTGAGCAAAAACGCGCGGAGGAACGTCGCCGCGCCGAAATAGGAAAAATTATAAAGGAGGACGAAGAAATGACTTACAAACTTGTGAACGAAAACGGCATCAAAATGACCGTAACCCCTGTTGGGTGCGCGATTGTCTCGCTTGAGGTGAATGGGCGCGACATTGTGCTTGGTCACGATAAAACGATTTCCTACATGAGAAAACAGCCGTATTTCGGGGTGGTTGCCGGGCGATTCGCGAACCGCATCGACGGCGGAAAGTTCACTCTCGGCGGCAAGGAGTACAAACTTGAGAAGAACGAAAACGACGTCCATCATTTGCACGGCGGGGTTAATGGTTTTGACAAAAAGATTTGGGACATTGAGTCCATTGAGTACAATCAAATTGTGTTTACGTATAACAGCCCTGACGGCGACTGTTATTATCCCGGCAATCTTTTCGCAAGGGTCACGTACACATTGACCGCCGAAAACGTGTTGCGCATTGATTACGAGGCCGAAACCGAAACGGAAACCATTTGCAACCTCACGAATCACAGCTATTTCAACCTCGAAGGCCACGACGCGAAAGACATTTACGGACACGAAATGGAAATCCTTTCCGACAAGCTAACCGCCGTAAACGAAACGCTAATCCCCACCGGAGAATTCGTAAGCGTTGTCGGCACGCCCTTTGATTTCCGCAAAGTGAAAACAATCGGCCGCGACATCAAAGCCGCCGGAACCGTGAACAACACGGGCGGCTACGACCACAACTATGTACTGCGCGAAGAAGGCAAGGCGGCAAGCGTATTCGCGCCGAAAAGCGGCATTCGCATGACGGTTTCGACAAACAGCCCCGGAATGCAGTTTTACACCGGAAACTTCCTCGACGGCACCGTAACCGGAAAAGGCGTCACATACAAAAAGCACAGCGGCTTCTGCCTGGAAACGCAGCTTTTCCCCGACAGCATAAACCAGCCGAATTTCCCGTCCTGCGTGGTGAAAAAGGGCGAGCCGCAGAAGTTTTATACGGAATTCGCGTTTGAGTGGCCGAAAACGGAGGCGTGAAAAATGCCAACGGTGAGTCTTTTTCACGGGATAAAAATTTATATGTACTTCGACGACCACAACCCGCCGCATTTTCACGCGGAATATGCGGGAAACAGGGCTGTGATAAGTATTTTGGACGCGACCGTTATAAAATCCGCATTGCCCAAGCGTCAGCTCAAGTTGGTTTTGGCGTGGACGGAATTGCACAAAGACGAGCTTATGCAAAATTGGGAGCTTGTAAAAGAAAGCAATAAACCGCTTGAAATCCGCCCGTTGGCGTAATTCGGAGGTTTTAGCATGGATTATTGGCCCGATGTTTTGCAGGTAATTCCGACTGCGGATTACAAGGTCTATATTTATTTTGACGATGGCACGATACGTTTGTTCGACGCATCTGAATCGCTTACGAAGGGCGTGTTTCGGCAATTAACCGAGGGCAATCTTTTTACGGAAACATGTACGGTTATCAACAATACGTTGGCGTGGACGCCCGACAAAACCTATAGCGAATCAACTTGTCTTGACCTCGACCCGATAAGCCTTTACGAAAATTGCCCGATTGTAGACGAGCCGCTTGAATTGTTTGAAACATGACGTTCGTCCAATCCTTTGCAGAAAAACATAACATCCTCGCGGGGGTTTGTGATGCCGCGCCTTTGGAAGTTTCCGATTCGGCGCGGCTTGCAAGCCCCTTTGTGCCGTTTGTAAGCGCGGACGCGGAACGCCGTGTGAATCCTTCGGTGACTTTGCCGGGCGTGGAAAGTATTGTTGTTGTCGGTGTGCCGATTTTTGGGGGCGAAGTTCTCGGGGGCTCTGCCCCGGTCGCATGGGCGAGCAGTCCGCCTTTAGGCGGACGACCAGCCCCCGAACCCCCGCAAGGGAGCAAAGCCCCCTTGACCCCGTCATTGGGTGGTGGGCGATTTGTGGCTCAGCTTTCCTCTTTGGGGGCGGGGGAGGATTATCATGTGCGGGTGAAAAAAATTTTGGGGGAGTTGGTGGGGGAATTAGAAAAAACGCATGGTGCGTTTGAGTATAAAATTCTTGTCGATTCGCCCGGCCTTGACGAGCGCGCATTGGCGCACCGCGCGGGGCTGGGATTTTTCGGGCGAAACGGCCTGTTGATTTCAAAAAAGTTCGGTTCCCGCTTCAACATAGGATGTGTACTAACCTCACTAAATGTAAGTTTTTTTGAAGAGGGTAGGGCAGGTGGAGGAACTTTTTTTTCAAAAAAAATTTCCCCCGAGAACTTCGCCTGCCCGGACGATTGCAATCTATGTATAAAATCCTGCCCGAACGGCGCATTGGGAGAAAAAAATTTGCGCGTGGAGCGTTGCATTTCGTATCTTACGCAAAAGGACGAGCTTTCGCCCGACGAGGAAAAAATGCTTCACGGGCAACTTTTCGGCTGTGATATTTGTCAGGACGTTTGTCCGTTTAACGCACATATGCCTCGTGCGTCCGCTTGCGTTGACTTGGCGGAATGGCTTAAAATGAGCGACGAGGAGTTTGAAAAAAAATACGGACGCACCGGAATGCTTTGGCGCGGCACGGAAATTTTGCGGCGAAACGCGCGGCTTGCAAAAAGAGTCGGCGAGTGTCACTCGCCGACTCTGTCCGAGCCGTGTTCGAAATTTTAAATGCGAGTGACCCGTTCTTCCTCGTATTTTCCACGAGAATCCGGGCTTTCCTCCCTTTCGCCGACGGCTATTAAGCAAAACGGAATTTCATCGTCGGGAACTTTAAGTGCGTCAGTTACGGCTTTTTGTGTAGCTTCTTTGGGGTAAACGCCGCACCAACATGTTCCGAGGCCCATTGCTTCGGCTTGCAACAAAATATTTTGCGTTGCCGCGCCGCAATCTTGCGGGAAAAATCCCTCGGGCAAGCCGTCGTCGCGGATTTGTGTTTTCGGCAACGCGACGATTGCGATACACAGCGGCGCGGTTTGCAGCATTTTTGCGTAGGGATGAACACTTGCGAGTTTGTCGAGCATTTCGCGCGACGTTATTGCGATAAACCGCCACGGCCGCGTGTTACACGCCGACGGCGCAAGCATCGCCGCCTCAAGCATTGCGCGGATTTTTTCTTCGGCAATCGGCGCAGGCTTGAATTTTCTGATACTTCTGCGTGTTTTTATGATTTCTAATGTCATAAAAGATACCTCCGTCTGTTAGTTTTTTATCAGAATACCAAAAGAAAGCGGGCGAAACAATGGAAGACAAGGAAGTCAGGGAAGACAAGGAAGTCAGGTTGCAAAAACTGATGGCGCAGGCGGGCGTTGCGTCGCGAAGAAAATGCGAGGACATTATCGCGGAGGGGCGCGTCGTCGTAAACGGCGAAGTCGTCAGCGACCGAGGCGCGAAGGTCGACGAAGACGCGGAAATTCTTGTTGACGGAAAAAAAATTAAGGAAGAAAAAAAATATTACATTATGCTGAACAAGCCCGCGGGCGTTCTTACAACCGTTTCCGACCCGCACGGGAGGCCGACAGTCATGGATTACGCGCCGCAACTTTTCGATATGGCGTTGCGCGTTGTGCGGCTGTTTCCCGTTGGGCGGCTGGATTTGGACACCTCGGGCATGATTTTTTTGACAAACGACGGAGAGTGGGCAAATTCACTTATGCATCCGTCGTTTGAAATCGTAAAAACGTACATCGCCATCGTGGAGGGGCATACGTCGGACAAAGCGTTGCGCCGATTGCGCATCGGAGTGAAATTAAACGGCCGCTTAACCGCGCCCGCCGAGGTTGACGGGCGGCACCGCATCCCCCGCGATAAAATGCAAAGTTTTCGTCTCGAACGCCCTAATTCTCCCGAAGAAAAAAAAGGTCGCGCAACATCCTCCATTCGCATAAAAATCCACGAAGGGCGCAAACGTCAGGTCCGCCGAATGTGCGACGCAGTCGGTCATCCCGTAATTTCGCTGAAACGCGTGTCAATCGGAGCGATTCGGCTTGGAAATTTGCGGGTCGGCAAATGGCGGTACTTAAATAAGGAAGAGCTCGAAAATCTCGAAAGATTTTTGGCAATACACACCGAAAAAGCAAGACAGGCGGCGGAAGCGGCGGCAAACGTGACGGATACGGCAGAATGAAGCACAAAATCGCCGAAATTTTGCCCGAAAGCATCGCCTTTGAAACCGGAATCGAACCCGGAGATTTTTTGATTTCCATTAACGGGGAGAAAATTCGCGACGTCTTGGATTATCGGTTCGCCGTGCAAAGCGAGGAGCTTCTTTTGGAAATCGAAAAGGCGAGCTGCGGCGTCAACGCCACCGGAGCGGAGCCCGACTTTGCCCCGCCCGGCGAGGAGGATTGGGGGAGTCCCCCCCATTGTGGTGAGATTTGGGAAATTGAAATTGAAAAGGATGGGGACGAGGATTTGGGCATGGTTTTCGCGCGTCCCCTAATGGACGAAACGCGTCGCTGTGTGAACAAGTGCATTTTTTGTTTTATCGACCAACAACCGCCCGACCTGCGCGATTCACTTTACATCAAGGACGACGATGTGCGGCTTTCGTTTTTGCACGGAAACTATGTAACACTTACGAATCTTTCCGACGCGGAAATTCGCCGAATCGCGGGTTATCACCTTTCCCCGCTGAAAATTTCCGTCCATGCCGCCGACACAGACCTGCGCAAAAAAATGATGGGTTGCGGCTCTCGTGCCGCCGAAAATCTGTTTAAAACGCTGCAAATTTTCGGTGACGCGGGCATCAAAATGCATTTCCAGGCCGTAATTTGCAAGGGCGTAAACGACGGAAAATATTTAGACGAAACGATTTCCGCGCTTCGTCGCGTGCGCGGCGCGGAAAGCCTTGCAATAGTCCCCGCCGGGATAACTCGGCACCGCGAAGGGCTTTTTCCGCTGGAACAATTCACCGCATTCGAAGCGAAAAAAATCCTCGAAACCGTCCGCGCCGCGCAAAAAATCTGCCGCGCGGAAACAGGCACAAACTTTGTATTCGCCTCCGACGAATGGTACGTTTTGTCGGGCGAGGAGCTTCCCCTGTACGAGGATTACGAGGACTTTCCCCAGCTCGACAACGGCGTGGGGATGTTGCGGATTTTTGAGCGAGAATTTAATTTTCGGCTTCGAGAGCATGTGTCGAGTCGGACATGTGCCTCCGGTGCTCAGTGCGCGCAAAAAATCGGCATAATAACAGGGCAAGCCGCCGAAAAATTCATGCGCCGCCTTGCGGACACATTCGAATCGGCAAACCCCGGCACAAAAATCACAATCCACGCCGTAAAAAACAACTTCTTCGGCGAAAATATCACCGTAAGCGGCCTTTTAACAGGCACGGATATTATCGCGCAATTAAAAGGAAACATCACAGCCCACGCCCTTTTTCTCCCGCAAAATGCCTTTCGCCAAGCGACCGAAACCATGCTTGACGGCGTAACGCGAGCGGAACTTGCAGACGCACTGGGCGTTCCCGTACACATCGGAAGCGCGGACGGCGGTGAATTTTTCAAATCGATGATATTAAACAGTCTCTAAAGTTTGGACAATGCACATACATCTGTGTTATTGTGGAAAAACTATAAACATTGGAGGTCAATCATGAAAAATATAATTAGAACCACAGCATTTTTAATTCCGGCGGTCTTATTTTTCGCAATCGCAGCGTTTGCCGCGCCGGACAGGATAATTTCCGTCACTGTTGACGGCACCACGGTTTCCTTCCAAAACCAAGACCCCGTAATCATTGACGGCAGGACGCTTGTCCCCGTTCGCGGCGTTTTTGAGGCACTGGGCTTTAGCGTTGACTGGGACGAAATCACGCGAACCGTTATTATGACAAGCGAGGACCACACCGTTCGAATTCCGCTCGGTAGCCCCACTTTCACAACAAATAACAGAATTTACGAACTGGACGTTCCCGCACAAATTATTAACGACAGAACGCTTATTCCGATAAGATTTCCGCTGGAAAGCGTCGGCGTTTCCGTTGCTTGGGACGCTCCCACGCAAACGGTTGTCGTCGAATCCGCGCAGGCGCAGGCTCCGTTGCCCACGCCGCAACCGGAATCTTCACCCGAGCCGACCCCGGAACCTTCACCCGAGCCAACGCCGGAACCATCTCCCGAACCATCTCCCGAGCCGTCACCATCTCCCGAACCTTCACCGGAACCGACTCCCGCCCCCGCCCCGCTTACAACCGGGGAATTTGCGCAACGCATATTCGAGCTGATAAACCTTGAGCGGTCACAACACGGAATTCCGCCGATTATCCTCGACAACCAAATTTCCGAAGTATCATGGCGTCACAGCGAGGACATGCGTGACAATGATTTCCTGAGCCACTTCGGCTCCGACCATACGACCACCGAGGAAAGGCTTTTACGCGCAGGAATAATCCCGACCGAATACGGCGAAAACATTTCGCGCGGCCACAGCTTGCCGGAGGAGGTTATCCAAAGCTGGATAGAGCCAATCGGTCACGACGCAAATATGTTGCACCACACGCATTTGGGCGTTGGCGTGGTCTTCTCGCGCGGCGCGTCGCCAACCGCGTACGTCACGCTAACATTTGTAACTATGTAGAATCCGCACGCGGTCGAAGTCCGGCGGAATGCGCCGGATTTCGACCGACACTACTCACTCACACACATCTCAAAAATCTCCGCAAGCCGTGCAGCATCCCCTTTATTATGCAAAAATCCAAACACGGCCTCAAGCCCCGTTGCATGGCGATATTCCGAAACGGCGGCGTTTTTTGCACGAGACGTACTGTGCAAATTGCGCCCCCGTTTCGCAATCGCCCGTTCCTCGTCGGTCAGCCTGTCAAAAACCTTATGATACATAGCCGCCTGCGCAGGCGCGGAAACAAAGTCCTTCGCGCGCCGCGTAATTTTACGAAACGGCACGCCGTCGCACAACAACTTTTCCCGGACCAGCAATTCAAAAACCGCATCGCCGAGATAGGCGAGTTCTGCTGTTGTGCGAGGTGAAGACATTGGGGGGGCTGTCCCGGTTGCATGGGCGAGCAGCCCGCCTTTTGGCGGACGGGCGGTCCCCAATCCCTCTCGCGCGCAGAGCGCGCCGGTCGGGCGGTCTGCCGCCGGCGCGGCACCCGGCTTCGCCGGGGGTGTGCCTCCGCAAACAGACGCGTCTTCTTGCCCCCTGTCATCAGGGTTTTTTTTTGTTGTTGGCATATTTTTTCCTGCTTCGATTTTAATTTTTTCTCCAACGCACGCCGGAGGGGGTGTCTTCTATTGTTATGCCCATGGATGCAAGTTCGTCGCGGATTCGGTCGGATTCGGCGAAGTTTTTGTTTTTTCTCGCTTCTTGCCGAGCGGATAGCAACGACTCAATATCTAACGCGCTCATTGTGCTGACTTCCGAATTAAATGACGCCAAGTTGACTCCTAAAATTTCACAGAGCGCACTAAGACTGTGTTTCAGCGCAAAAATAAAATCCTTGGTCGTGCTTTCCAAGACAAGCACTTTGGTATTGACAAATTTCACAAACTCAAAAATCGCAGTAATCGCGTCTGCCGTATTAAAATCGTCATTCATTGCAACAACAAATAATTTTTCAAAGTTTCGAGCTTCCTCATTTAACTCTGCCTCGTTAGTCTTAAAAATCCCCGCTTCGGCGGCTTCGTTTTCCGCAAAAATCAAATTTTCATAACACGTCTTAATCCGCCCAAGTCCCGCCTCCGCCGCCCTGAGTACCTCATCATTAAACTCCATCGGCATACGATAATGTCCGCTTAAAAAATAAAAGCGCATTACATCGGGCGAAAATTTTTCTTTCATTTCGCGATAGGTAAAAAAATTTCCGCGTGATTTGGACATCTTTTTGTGGTCGGTTGTTAATATGCCGCAGTGCATCCAATATTTCGCCAAATCGCAACCCGTTACGGCTTCGGTTTGCGCGATTTCGTTTTCATGGTGCGGGAAAATTAAATCCTCCGCGCCGCCGTGTATGTCGATTTTATCGCCCAAATGCTCGCGTATCATCGCGCTGCACTCGATGTGCCAGCCCGGCCGCCCGTCGCCCCACGGGCTTGCCCATTTCGGCTCGTCCGGTTTCGCGGGTTTCCACAGTACAAAATCCATCGGATTACGCTTACCCGCCTCGACTTCGACCCGCGCCCCTGCTTCAAGGTCATCAATTTTTTTGCCCGACAGCTTGCCGTACGACAAAAATTTTGCCACATCGTAATAAACCGTGCCGCCGTTTTCGTACGCGAAGCCCTTTTCAATAAGCTCTTCAATCAGCGTGATAATCGCCGGAATTTCCTCGGTTGCAAGCGGATTTTTCGTCGCGGGTTCACAGCCAAGTTCTGCCAAATCTTCCTTCGTCCGCGCGATATAACGCTCCGCGATTTCATTGCAATCACAGTTTTCTTCATTTGCTTTTGCGATAATTTTATCGTCGATGTCGGTAAAATTTTGCACGAAGTTCACGTCAAAACCACGCCAAACCAAATAACGCCGTATTGCATCAAATACGACGTAAAACCGCGCGTTCCCCATATGAATATCGTTATAAACAGTTTGCCCGCAGGTGTACATTTTGATTTTATTCGGCTCAAGCGGCTCAAGCGTTTCTTTTTTGCGAGTCATTGTGTTATAAATTTTCATTCTTCGCTCCTTCTACATCAGTGAGCAAAAAGTCGCGATGCCCCAAACGCGCTTTTGCTCACGTTTTTTTGCCGTCGGGCAAAAAAGATTTCCTTGATATAAGGCAAACCGCTTGCGCGGCGATTCCTTTGTTTTTGCCCGTGAAACCAAGGCCTTCTTCGGTTGTAAATTTTATGTTCACGCACGATAAGGGTATGCCGATTGCGGTTGCGACATTTCCGCGCATTTCCTCTCGAACGGCGGTCAGTCGCGGTTTTTGCGCAATAACCGTTGCGTCAACATTTTCAACCCACCAGCCCGCTTTAACAAGCATTTGCCCAACTTGCCACAACAGGCGCAGACTGGAAATATCCTCGTATGTCGGGTGTGTGTCGGGAAACGACATGCCTATATCGCCAAGCCCTCCCGCACCCAAAAGCGCGTCCATAATGGCATGGACGAGAACATCGGCGTCGGAATGTCCCAAAAGTCCCTTTTCGTGCGGAATTTCCACACCGCCCAAAACAAGCCGCCTGCCTGCCTCAAGCCGATGCACATCGTAACCATGTCCTACGCGAAAACTCATAATAAAACCCCCTCACGCTCGAATTATAGCCGATTGAGGTGAAATTTGTCCACTGAAACCCGCGCGTCGAACGGCAATTTTTCTCTGCGCGAACCCGCGCCGTCCGGTTTTCCAATAGGAAGCACAGCCCACAGGCGCATCGTTTCGGGGGCGTCAAGCACGGCTCGTGCGGCGGCTTCTTTTTTTGCGTCGAAGTACGGACTGTCAAGCCAAAGGGAAACATATCCAAGCGCGGTTGCGGCAAGAAGCATATTTTCGACAGCAGCGGAGTAATCTTCTTTTTCGAAGTTCATTTCGCCCGACGGCGTGACCGTTTTATCGGTCAAAACAGCGATTGCGGCGGGTGCGGTTTCAAGGCCGATTGTCGGCGCGATGGCGCAAACGGGCGCGATTGCGTCGCGATTCGGCAAAATAACGAGGCGAACGCTTTGGCGATTTACGCCGCTTGGCGCGGAAATGCCCGCCTCGGCGATGCGCTTTAAATCCTCAAGCGACACAGCGTCCGGCAAAAATCCCTCTTTGTGCGAGTATCTTTTTTCGAAAACTTTGAAAATATCCATTTCTCATCCTCCGTTTTTCCGGTTTTTTAAAATCTTAACCTTCATCAGCAATAAATTCAAGGAAAAGCGCGCCAAGCGCGCAGTGGGCACCGGGGACATGTGTCGGCGGCGACGCGTTCCCTCGAAGCCGGAAGCCGTTTCCTCGACAAAAAAAAAGAGTCGGCGAGTGACACTCGCCGAC
>WRGX01000200.1 GCA_009786975.1 Defluviitaleaceae bacterium | reverse complement strand
ATAATCGTCACCCGCACACAGCACAGATAGTGACGCCTGTGCCCCTGCTAAATTAACGGTTTGTGTTTCCCCGATTGGGTTGAAAATTTCAGGCTCGAGGGTTTCCGGTTCGGATGCTTCCACTTCCGGCGTGTAGAATTCGCCCGATTCACACTCATCCGGCTCAAAAATTTCACACCCACCGTACTCGTCATCCGAATACGCGGCAAAAGCCGTACCAAGCCCGGAAAGTCCCATGAAAACCGCCAGCATCAGTGCAACAGACTTCATGAATACTTTTTTCATACGAAAACCTCCTATGTAAAATATACGCAGGGCAACATAATGCCTCTATTAAACCTATCGTCATAATTTTCCAAACTCTAAATAGTTTCCTGAAAATTTATCAAAAAACTTTCGCGAGGATTTTTTGCAATATTTTTTGTGTTCGACAACGATTTGAGTTATTTATGCTTGCAAGTTTAAGCCCCTCCTTTGCTGTTTTTTCCGAAACACTCACTTGCGTCCCGGTCGCACACATTGTATTGCCGCTCCCTGCCAAAACGAGTCGGCGAGTGACACTCGCCGACTCGTTTTTTTCTATACCGGGATGCGCCTCCCGGCTTCGAGAGAATGTGTCGACTTCGACACCAACACAACCGCACCAAATTTGCGAAAATTTAAAAAAAGCGTTATCATAAACAAAAATTACCATAAATTCGGAGGTACATCATGGGAACTTTAGGTCTTGACATGGAACGCGGGCTGTTTTTGGGCATTGATTTCGGCACGACAAACTCGGTCGTAAGCATATATAATTTTGCGGAGGGAGAGGCGCAAACGATTCCGATTGATGGGTCGAATATTTTTCCGACGGCGATTCAGTTTGAATCTGACCCCGAGGACGAGGACAAGCTCGCGCGGATTTTCGGCGTGCAAGCCAAGGAAGCCGCGATTATTTATCCGCTTTCGACGATTCTTTCAATTAAACGCCACCTTGGAAGCGACGAAAAAATCCCCGTTATTGTTGACGACAAGGAATTTTTCTTCTCGCCGGAGCAAATTGCGGGCGAAATTTTGGGCTATTTGAAGCAACGCGCCGACGAGTACGCGCAGGAAGAAATGGAAATTTCGGGCGAATTTTCGGGCTGTGTAATCACGGTTCCCGCAAACTCGACGGACAAGCAGAAAAAAATGACCAAAGACGCCGCTGTTTTCGCGGGTTTTGACCCCGAAAGCATATATCTGCGCCTTGAACCCGCCGCGTCCGCGATTTCATACGCCGTAAACGAGGAGTCCAGCAAAAAGGTGCTTGTTTACGACTTTGGCGGCGGAACTTTTGACGCCTGTGTGCTTGAAGTAAAAATCGAGGACGAGGGCGAACCGACGATTTCGATTATTTCGACCTACGGCGATAACTCTTTGGGCGGCAACGATATCGACAAAGTCATAATGGACATCGTGTATGAAGAATTCAAAAAAATCACGGGTGAAGAAATCGACTTGTTCGACGAAAACGCCGACGACGGCGTATCCCGCCGCCAGAAAAAAGTCGCACTCGTGCGCCTCCAGCAAGCCGCGAATCAAGCCAAGGAACGCCTGAGCCAAACAAAATCCACAAAAATCACCCTCGCGCCACTAATCCAAGAGCCGCGCATCGTAAATATCAACATGGAAATCACCCGCGAAGAATTTTTAACCCACAAGCGCGTAAACCCCCTCGGCGACACTCCCGAACAATTCGCAAAATTCGAAGGCAAGTCTGCCGGCGACCTAATCGAAGAAACCCTCGCCTGTGTAAGCCGTTGCCTCGAAGCCGGCGGCCTGACCGAAGCCGATATCAACGAAATATTCCTCGTCGGCGGCAGTTCTTCCATATTATATGTAGGCGAAAAAATCACGGAACGTTTCGGCAAAGAGCCGTTTAAATCCAAAATCTCGCCCGCCCTGTCCATTTCCCAAGGCGCGGCGTATTATTGCAACATGATAATGATGCCAACCGTCCGCGGTCCCGTAGTCCAAGAGCGCACGATTCACCCCCTCGGTCTGGAAATTTCCGGCCGCCGCTTCATGGAAATCGTAGCCGCCGGCCTCGACATCCCCAAAGGCGGCCTGACAATCGACGCCCCCGAACCGCTTATGACAAATATGGACGCCGTAACCAGCATGGCAATAATAGCATGGGAAAACACCTCCCCCACAGGCGAAAAAGGCATAACCGTAAACCGCGACGGCATGAAACGCCTGGCCGGCACCTCCTTGCGCGGCATTCCGCAAGGCCCGCGCGGACAAGAAAAAGTCAAAGTATCCTTCCACGTCGGGCAGGATAATATGCTTCGCGTTATGGCGCAAAGCCTGTCAACCGACGGCGTTGTTACGGAGCTTTCGGTTGACGAGCTTTACAGTTAGCCCGCGAGCGGGAATTGGGCGCCGGGGACATGTGTCGGCGGCGGCACGTTCTCTCGAAGCCGGAAGCAGTTTCCCGGCCCGTAAAAAAGCGCGCCAAGCGCGCATTGGACACCGAAGACATGTGTCGGCGGCGGCACGTTCTCTCGAAGCCGGAAGCAGTTTCCTTGCCCGTAAAAAGAGCGGATTCACGCTTCTCGAACTCGTAATCGCGCTTTCGTTGTGGATGATTTTGTCGGCGTCGGTGTTTTTTGTGTGGCAACATGCGGCGAACGCGGGCGCGGATATGCTGGGTCAACAATACGCATTCGAAAACGCGCGTATTACCATGGACGTGCTTTTGGTGAATTTGCAATTGGCGCGCAGGGTTGAAATTGTGCAAGACGGCGAAATCTTGCGCACACTGTTTGTTTGGCAATACAGCCTCGCTGACCCGTATCAAATTCATTTTATCGCCCCTTCTGCAATTGTCACAATCGGCCAGCGACTCGGCGGGAATACTTTTGCGACAAATATTGCGTCGGTGCGGCTTGAATATTTGCACGAAAGCCGTGTGCGCGTGACGGTTGTTTCGACGTGCGACGAAGCGATTGAACTTGTCGGCAGCGTTTGCGTGCGTGGGAAATATGTAGAGGTGCGGTGATTGAGCACCGGGGACATGTGTCGGCGGCGACGCATTCTCTCGAAGCCGAGAGCAGTTTCCCAGCCAAAAAAAACGAGTCGGCGAGTGACACTCGCCGACTCGTTTTTGCAAGTCGCGAAAACAGCGGTTTGGGAATTGCGTTTCCTTACGTTTCCTTAGCGAAAAGCCCAAAATTTGTTCACAAGAAAATTAATCGGCACTGTGAAGCACATGTTTAAAAGCGGCGCAATGTATTGCGAAATTCCAATCAGGTCCACCATCACAAAAAGCGTCGCCGTGCTTAGCAAAAACGTAAACCCGTACGCCGCGTAAACCTTGGCGAGGCGTATCGGCGCGGGGGTTTCGCTGTTTTTAAACACGAAACGCCCGCTTAAAATGAACGCGTTAATCACACTGATTGCAAATCCAATAAAATTCGCCGCCAAATAATGCACGCCGAAATGCAAGAGTACATAGTAAACGGTCAAAAAAACAACGGTGTTCGTCACGCCGACGAGTCCGAATTTTATGAACTGCACAAATAATTTTTTCATGCCACGATTTTAACACAAATTAGGGCGTGCCCCCACTTAGTGGGAACACGCCCTAAGGAGCTGTCCGGGACTTATTCCTCGTCGGACTCCTCGTCGGCGAGCTCGATTTTTGCGACGGAGACTTCGTAGGCGGTTTTTTCCAAAATATTATCTTCGCTTAATTTTTTTTGATATTGGCGGGACTGCATTCTGCCCCACAGGCGAATATGGTCGCCGACTTCAAGTTTGCCTGCAAAACGGGCGTTTCTGCCCCATGTTATGCAGGGTATGTAGTCGGACTTATTGTACGAACGGTTTACGGCAACGAGAAGGTCGGAAATTTCGCGGCCGAAAGGGGTTGTGCGATAAATTGCGGGCTTGCAAAGATACCCGTCGAGGAAAACCTCGTTGGGCTGGCTTTGCGGCACGTCGGATAAAATTTCGACGTCACGCGCAAAAACGGTTAGTACGAGCTTGTTCTTGCGGTCGGCCTCGACGTAATTATTATACGAACGAATTTGGCCGGAAATGCGCACTGCCGCGCCGGGATGCATTTTGTCGCGCTCGACAATTCGCTCGCTTACAGTTACGGGCAGAACGTCGTTATGCCCGCTTAAACGACCGATTTCGACGTCGAATCGCCAAAAGCCTTCGCCGTATATTTCATGGCTGAATGAAAATTCAGAGCAAATGCGCCCGCCGATGTCAATGATATTGTTTCCGCTGTCCATAGTATTTCGCTCCTTTTATCAATGGGGGCTACGCCCCCAAGCCCCCTCGCTGCGCGCGGAATGAATCCGCGCTCCGCTCCGCCGTCTGCGACGGCGCACCGCGTTTTACGCGGTGATGCATTGCTTGGCAAGCAACGCACCCAAACGCCGTATAAGCATAGAATATCATACGCGAGTCAATTAGAACATAGAACCGCCCAAGCCGCCGCCGCACCAAGAACAGACATCGAGTTTTCGCCCGAGGTACGTGCAGAGAATTCGTGCGGTTCGCGCTCGGTGCCGTCGATGCCGCAAAAGCCGCGTTGCACGCAAACCTGCACGCCGTCTTGTGTCACGGACGACGCGGTTATGCAGGCGCGATTGTTAAAGCCGTACGTGATAAGGCGTGAAAAATTTTTCGGTAGCGACTCCAGCATGGAAAAAATTTTTTTATCGTCGGAATTTACAATCAAAAAATCATCGCTTCCAAGCGACGGAATAATTTGCGCAAGCACGGGTGACGCCTCCGCCGCAACCAAAACATTCACCTTCGGCCCTACGGGCTGTCGGTCGGTAATGTGATAGCAGCTTGCTGTACCATTGCTCATTCGCAAAAAAGCGCGCGTCATCTCGCGCCCGTCGTTTCCGACAATTCCTACAGACGGCATAAAAAACTCCCCCTTTTCAGCATATTGCCGCTTTAAAAACGGACGCATTCGTCCGTTTCGACTTTCATGTCGCTACTATATTTATAGGCAAGCAAGGGCAAGAATATTCTTGAATTTTATGGGAGTGAAATTTGTCACCTCATTTTTCAAGCGATGGGAGGAAGACATATGGACGCGCCGACGAAAAAAAATTTAATTGTCGCAAAAAAAAGCCTGAATTTAGCGCGGCGCGGACATGATTTGCTTGAAAAAAAATATTTCGCGCTTATACGGGAGGCGAAACGCGCGGAGAAAAAGGTGCGCGAATTGCAGGAAAAACTGCGCGAGATGACGCCGGATTCGGGGCGGGAAATCTTTTGGCCGATGAAGGATTCGCCCGTCGATTTTCCGCCGTACAATCTCGATGAAACCGGCGTTGCGTTTGACTCCGCGTTTTTTTCATGGCGGGAAGTTTTCGCGCAGGAGGAAGAGCTTGCGGAAGCGGAAAAGCGTTTGACGGAGCTAATCGACCGCGCACGCCGTACAAAAAAACGCGCCGCCGCCCTTGAGAATGTTTTAATCCCAAGGCACCGACGCCGCGTTAAATATATTTCCGAACGACTCGAGGAATACGAGCGGGATGAGCTTGTGCGGGTGAAGACCGCGCGAAAATAGGTTTTTCGCGCGCGTGCTACTTCATCCCCATGTGTGCCGGGATGCCGCTTGTAAGTGCGGCTTTTACGCTGCTCATGTCATTTGCGGATGCGCTTGGCGAGGTTGCGTAATAGCCTTTTTGCTCGGCGATTTTGTACAGGTCGTACTGGAATTTTTCGTCGCCGTCGCGCATTTGTTGAAAGGTTTGGCGAAGGGTCGGGTTTGCGGTTTCGCTGATAAACGTGGCGTAGCCCGCAAGGCTGCCCTTAACGCCGCCCAATACGTCCAAAACGATGTCTTTTTCCTGCATATAAAACTCTCCTTTTTATGAAAAAAATTAATCCGAAACCAAATTCGGCGTTGAATCCGGCTTCGAGAGAACGCGTCGCACCTTGGGACGTGTTCCCGGTTTCCACCGCGCGCTTGGCGCGCTAGAGCATTTGCAACAGATTTTGCGCCGCTTGTTGTGCCTGCGTTGAAGCCTTGGAGAACATTTGTTTAATTTGCGGGTCTTGCACCTGCTCGGAATACGTTTGGAGCTTGCTTGACGTCATGTTGTGTGCCGAAACAACTTCGCGTATCCAGTTAAGCTCGGATTGCTTTAAATTCTGCATGGAGATTCTCCTTTCACTGTGATTTTCCTTTATTGTTGCAAATATGTAAAATTTTATACGCGCGTAAAAAAAAGGGCGTTTTTACGTTAAGATTATTGGACACTGGGGACATGTGTCGGAGTCGGCGCGTTCCCTCGAAGCTAGATGCACTTTCCCGGCCCCAAAAAAAAAGAGTCGGCGAGTGTCACTCGCCGACTCTTTTTTACCATGAAGCCAAAATGGTGGTGGATTGAAATGCCAAATATCCCCCGCTTCGTTCACCATGGTGCGTGAAACGCGGGGGGGATTACTTTGGGAATTTACTGCTTTTTACGCACCAAAAATTCACACTTTACATTAGACGACAAAAAACTTATACTCTTCCAAAGGGGGTATGAGCGATGCGAATCGAAAGAATTTCCGACACGCAAATGAAATTTATACTTATGCTCGATGACCTTGAGGAACGCGACATTAAAATAACCGAGCTTTCATACGCGTCCGACAAAACACATCAACTTTTTCGCGAAATAATGACGCTTGTACAAGACGAGGACGAGTTTGTTGAGGGCGAAACTCCCCTTATGTTTGAGGCTATGCGCGTTGGCGTGGATAGCCTTGTTGTTGTTGTGACAAAAATTGACGATGACTCCGATACGGGCTTTAACCTGATTCCGGCGGCGCGGCGCGAATGTCGGTTAAAAAAACGCGGCGTTGTAAAACCGGAGGAACAACCGGAAGGATACCCCAATGAAGACAGCCACAGTGTATTTTCTTTCGACAATATCGACGAACTCGCGGCAGGTGCGGCGCGGCTTCCGACGCATTTTAAAGGCGAAAGCCAAGTCCATAAATTTAACGGAAAGTTTTATCTCGCGCTCACAAATGAGACCGAAGACACCCAAACAACCGACACTCTTGAAACAATTTTAGGCGAATACGGGCAACGTCATGTTTCAAACACCATAAGTCGGCAATATCTGGTCGAGCGCGGCGAGGTCTTTATCGCCGAAAATGCCGTGGACAAACTTCGCATGTATTGCAGTCAAGTCGACAGCGTCTGAACTTGAATAAGATTCAGTTTGTCCTCGGCGAACCGGGGACGGGAAAAACTACATATGTCTTGCGGGAAATTTGCGAGGCGGTGGAGGCGGATTCGCGCGCACCGCTTTATTATCTTGTTCCCGAGCAGTTTTCTTTGCAGTCGGAAAGACTGCTTCTTTCATTTGGGCGCGAAGGGGCGACCCGTGTGCAGGTGCTTAGCTTTAATCGGCTTGCGCACAGACTTTTTTCCGTTCTTGGCGGGTTGCCCGGAAAATATGCCGACGATTTGGGCAAGCAAATGCTGCTTCGCAGGGTACTTTTCGAGGTGGCGGACGAGCTTGAGTTTTACAAAAGTGCCGTGGACAAACACGGATTTATCGCGGAGCTTGGGCGCACGATTACGGAAATGAATCATTATTGCGTTGGCGCGGCGGATTTGCGCGACCGTGCGGCGGACTCTTCGCCTGCTTTGGCGGCGAAATTGCGTGACATTGCCGTGATTTTGCAAAAATATCGAGAGGCAGTTGCGGGAAGATACCTGCTGACCGACGATATGCCCGAGATTTTGTGTCAAAAACTTGCCGCCGTTCCGCTCGGAGAAAATTTGCCGCTTTTGGACGGCTCGTTTTTTTGGGTGGACGGATTTTCAGGCTTCACGCCGCAGGAACGGCAAGTTTTATTGCATATATTCAAACGCGCCGCGAAAATTACTTTCACGCTTACTCTTTTATGCGGTATGGGACACAAGGACGAAATTTCGCCCGTGCCCCGCGAAACAATCGAAAAAGTCGAAGCGGTTGCAGGGTCTGCCCGCGCCGAAATTTTGCCGCACATATATATGAAGGAAAATTTTCGCCACAGACGCAACGAGCGTTCCCCGCACGCCAAGGGGCTTGCAACGCCCGAAATAATCGCATCAGCCGACAAATACGGCGCGGTTTACGCCGCGGCGCATCGAGTCCTGCGCCTGGTGCATGAAAAAAATTACCGCTTCCGTGACATCGCGATTTTGTGCGGCGACCGCGCGCAGTACGAAAAAATCCTGCAAACCGTTTTTGACCGTGAAAAAATTCCGATTTTTGTTGACACGGAAATTGATATTTTGTCGCACCCGCTTACGGAGCTGGTTCGCGCAGTGACGGATATTTTTGTGAAAAATTGGAGCATCGAAAGCGTTTTTAGGTTTTTGAAAACGAGGCTTGCCGGCATTGCGCCGGATACCGTCGATATTTTGGAAAATTACGCCCTTGCAAACGGGATAAAATCGTATCGTTGGAAGTACGAATTTTTTGATGCCGCCGCCGAGGAAGGGCGTCAGATGTTGATTGGCGCGCTTTCCGTGCGCCAAGGCGACCAAAAGTCGGAGGCAACGCACTCTCTCGAGGTCGGATTCCCTCCGTACGACACCGTAAAAAATTATTCGAAGCGTGTATTTGAAATACTGTACGCATTGCGCGTTCCCGACACATTGCAATCGTGGTTTGACGCGCATATGCAAGCCGGTGACCCGGAAACCGCCCGCATTCACGCGCAGGTTTGGCCGAAACTTTGCGAGGTTTTTGACAAGCTGGTGGAAATTTTGGGCGACGAGCGGCTAAGCCTGAAAGCCTTCGCCGAAACGCTTGACGCAGGGCTTTTGCAGGTCGGACTCGGGCGCATTCCGCCGACGCTCGACCAAGTCGTGCTCGGCGATATTTCGCGCTCGCGCTATCCGCAAATCCGCGCGATGATTGTACTCGGCGCGAACGACGGCGTTTTAATGCCTGCGCCGTCGCAGGTCGGATTGTTCACAGACCACGAGCGAAAATTATTGAACAATTCGGGCATAGAGACCGGTTTAGAGGGAATGCGAAATTCGATTTCATATGCAAGCGGTTTCGAAATCGCCCCCGAAAATGCCCGCAGAATCAGCGAGCAAAATTACAATTTGCACTGCGCCCTCGCACAGCCCTCCGAAAAACTGATTTTCATTTACGCCGAAGGGGAAAACGGAAAGCCCCTGCGCCCCGCGCCGATTTTGGCAAAAATCCGCACGATGTTCCCCGGGCTTGAAACAACACCCGCGCCCGTTCCGGTCGAAGACGCGGCGGAAAACAGCACCTTTTTCGCGCCCGTCACGCTCGCCGCGCCCCCCTGCGGCAGCACGATTTTCACCGCCGCAACCCGCCTCGAAGCCTTTGCGCGTTGCCCGTTTGCGTACTACATGGACTACATTTTGCGCGCGCGACCGCGAAAATACTATGAAGTCCAACCGACCGATTTGGGGAAACTTTTTCACGAAGTTATCGCGAATTTCACGAAACGTGGAAATTTCGACGGCTCACGCGAGGAAATTTCCGCGACAATTGATACACTTGTTGACGCGCTCGACCTCGAAAACTCAATTTTTTACAGCACTGCGCGAAACAAATACATCCTCGACAAAGTGCGGCAAGTCGCGGCGGCATCCTGCCACGCGCTGTGCCGCCAAATAAAAACCGGGCAATATCGCCCGGAAATGACGGAACAGGAAATTTTGCACAATATCGAGCTCGGCGAAGGACGAAAACTCGCCCTTTCCGGCCGCATCGACCGTGTAGACTTTTCCGCCGCGAACCAAATACAAATTATCGATTACAAATCCGGCGCGGCGAAATTTTCCGCCGACGAGGCCCTGAAAGGCGTGCAATTACAGCTGGTCCTATACATGAACGCCCTCTTAAAACAACACAAAAACACCACCCCCGGCGGAATTTTCTATTTCCCCGTCGGTAATCCAATCATCGACGCAAATGAAACTCTATCCGACGCCGACCGCGAAGACGCGCTGTTCAAAGCCTTCAAAATGTCCGGCATGGAAGCCTCCGCAGACCCCGCCGCTTTCGCAAATTTCGCGCACAAAGTCGAGGAAAAAGTAAAGGAACTGGGCACACGCATGGCGAACGGCGATATTTCCGCCCGCCCCGCCCGTTTTAGCAATAAAAAAAGCCCGTGCGAGTATTGCAAATTTGACGGCGTTTGCCATCTCGGAGAAGGGCTTATTTCCGAAGAGGGACACTAGGGCGTAGCGGCAACACGCCCCAATATCAATCCTCCCAAAACTCCGATTCATCAAAATCAACCTTGCGCCTTTGGGAGAACAAAGCCGCGCAAACAAGCGCGGTAAGCGGCATTGCGAAGAAAATTCCAAAGCTGCCCGTTATCGCCTGCAATAATTCTACGATAATTAGCTCGCGGTTTAAGAGGCGGAACAACGAAACGCCCCAGCCCAGCAGAATCAAAATAACCGTAAGCGAGCTGCCGATGTACGCCAAAACAAGCGTGTTTATGCTTGATGCCAAGATATCCTTGCCGATATTTATGCCGGATTTGAAAATTTCGTTAAATGTCGAGTCGGGAGCCTTGGCTTTTATTTCGTAAAGCGCGGAGGAAATTGAAATTGCCACGTCCATGATTGCGCCGGTTGCGCCGATTATTATCCCCGCGAAAATTATTGCGTTTAGGTCGAGGGGGTGGTCGAAAATGTAGTGCAGGTTGGCGGAGTCGGATTGTGTCATTCCTGTAAGCATCATTGCGCGGCTCATAAAAAGCGTCAAAGCCCCGGCGATTAAAATGCCGCCCAAACATCCCGCAACAGCCGCGAGGGATTTTTTATTTATGCCGTTGATAATAAAAATCGTGGTCAAAATGGAAAAGACGCAGACCGCCATCGCCGAAATATACACGTTCATGCCCGACATTATCGACGGCAAAAACACAGCAAAAATCGCCGTTCCCGTTAGGCCCAGCGATAAAATCGAATTAAACCCCTTAACCCTGCCGAAAATAATCAACAGCGCGATAAACACGCCGCCCAAAACCATAATGTGATAAATGCGTACGTAGTCGATAAAATTCCAGCCGCCTTGCGGGTTTTGCGCCAGCATTATTCGGTCGCCCGGCTCCGCGACGCGCGGAAACCTCTCTAAAAATCCGCCGCGCGCGTTTTGGACAAACGTAACCGATTCGCCCCTAAGCTCGCCGCGAACAATTTCGGCACTAAAAAGATACGCGTTCCAATCCTCGCCGGGCGAACTGTGTTCCTCGACGCTTATCAGCTCGCGAACAACGGCCTCGTGGAAATGCGCGACTTCGTCCTCGACTGTAATTCCGCGCACCGCGACGCGATTGCCTACATATAAAAATGCAAGCGATAGGATTAAAATAATTACGTATGGTATGGCTTTAACGAATTTATTGTACTCCGCCACGTCTCCACCTCGTATACGGATTCTCCGCCGACAACGGGAAAAGTTTCATCGTCGATTGTGATTTCTTGGGGGATTGCGTCAATATTTCCGTCTTCTCTGCCCACGACGGTTGCTTCATTTTGTTCGAGGTCGATGAAAAAATAAAAGCCGTCCATGGTAACGAATTTTCCCGTGACTTCGTGTCCCGGCTCGAGATACGCGCTCATTAAAAGCGCGACAAGCCCAAAGTAAATAAAAAGCCCGGAAATATCCTTCACCGACGTAATAATCGGCGCGGACCCTGCCGCTTGGTCTACTTTAAGCAGAATCAGCATGTAAGGTACAAGAAAACCCAAAACCGCCGCCAAAGTCATCGTTGCCACAAGGGAAACGCCTACGGCAAACCCCAAAACCGGCATCCCCAGCCAAAAGGAAATTATAACGCCCGCAATCGCCCCAACCATTGCGCCCATCGACATGCCGACGCTCAATTCCTTCAAAAACGGCCTCAAAAAATGATTCACATTAATATGCCCCAAAACAACGCCGCGCGCAAAAACAGTTGAGGACTGCGTGCCGACATTTCCGCCCATGTCTAAGATAAGCGGAATAAAAAACGCCACGATTACAACGCTTTCCAAAATATTTTCGAATCCCTCGATTATCAGGCCCGCAATCATTCCCGCGGTAAGCGTGATAACCAAAAACGGCAAGCGCACCGCCCAAATTTTCCATAAACTGCCCTTTGTCAAGACCTCGCTTCGGTCGGTTTCTTTACCCGCAACGTCCGCCAAACCCGCCGCGTAGTAGATGTCCTCGGTTGCTTCTTCTTCCAAGATGTCAATCGCGTCGTCAATCGTGACAATTCCGACGACCCTGCCTTCTTTGTCGACAACGGGGATTGCCAAAAGGTCGAGTTCTTGCAGTGTGCGCGCGACTTGTTCTTGGTCGGTGTCGGTTGTGACGCTTATGGCCTTTTTCGCCATTATATTCTCGATTTTTTCGCCGCTGTCGGCGCAAACAAGCTCTTTGAGCGAAATTACACCTTCGAGCAGTTTTTTATTGTCCGTGATATACAGCGCGTAAACCGTTTCCATGTCTTGCGCCTGTCTGCGGACTTTGGCTAACGCGTCTGCCGTTGTCATCGTGCGGTCGAGCCTGATGTATTTCGTCGTCATTATGCGACCCGCGGTTTCCGGCTTGTAGCCCATGAGTTCATTCGTAATCTTGCGCTCCTCGGGGGAAATGGAGGCAATCAATTTTTTCGCCACACTCGCGGGCAACTCATCCAAAAGCCGCACCCTGTCGTCCGGCGCAAGCTCGTTTACAAATTCCGTCGCCCTTTCATGGGTAAATGAACGCAACAAATTCTGCTGTTGGTCGGTATCCAGTTCCTCAAAAATACTCAATGCGTGGTCTTTTGAAAGCAAACGAAAAACAATTACCTGCTCCTCCGACGTAAGCCCGTGAAACGCGTGCAAAATTTCAATTTCCTCCGCCTGTGAAAGCAGAATTTTCAAATTGCCCATATCCTTGTTTTCGATATGGGTTAAAATAACCTCTTTCATGGTGATGCACCTCCGATTTCATTATTATGCTGCAATTTCTACTTCGATATTTACTACTGTCCTCGGAATCCATTACATCACCCGCCTTTTATGAATTTGCATCGCTCTTGCATATATTACGTTATTCTGTCAGAATGAGGCAACTATTTTTTTTGGGGGCGGGTATGTTTTCCTTTCTTTTAAATAAAAACTCACGTAAACTATTTTTGAAATTTTTTTTCATTACAATTGCTTTGGTCATTATTGCCGTCGGAGGCTTCATTATTATGCTTCGCAATTTGGTTCGCCCGCCGACGGTTCCTACATACACGGACCGACCGTTTTTCGGATTGGACTATCGAGAATATGACCCCTACAGACCGTATGCGTTTGATATTGTCGAACCGCATCCCGACGATGCTTTGATTGCGTCGCCCTTTGATTTTACCGCCGAGGAAGGCTGGGAACGTAGGCCGGATTTTTATACGATTCTTGTTTTCGGATACGACGAGGGGCTGAATACGGATACAATCATGGTTGCGGCATTTGACGCGGCGGCGCGGAGAGGCTATTTAATCGGCATTCCGCGCGATACGCAAGTCGATGTACGGCGAAGCGTGCGCAGAATTAATTCCGCGTACCCCGTCGGAATTCGCCTGAACAACGGCGGACACGAAGGCGGCGTTGCGCAATTAAAACGAGAGGTGCAAACAATAATCGGATTTCGTCCCGATTTTTACATGAGCGTCGAGGAAGACGCATTTGTGCGTCTGATTGACGCGATGGATGGCGTTTATGTATACGTTCCGTTTCACATGCGCTACGACGACCCCACGCAAAATCTTCGCATTAACATACCCGAGGGACGGCAACGCCTTGACGGCGAAAATGCCTTGCATTTCGCTCGTTTTCGTTTGGCAAACGACCCACGCCGCACCATTTCCGATATGCAACGCATGGAGAATCAGCAACAATTGATTGCATCCGTAATAGACGAGTTTATGTCGCCCCGCTCAATCGCACGCATCCCCGAGCTTATTGCCGCCTACCACGACCATGTAAGCACGGATTTATCCATGTTCGAGCTGCTATGGTTCGCGGAACAATTCGCACTCGGCGACATCGAACTAATTACCTACAACTACCCGACAACAAGCGTGCGAACCTCGCATTGGTACGAAATTCCCAACGCCGAGGAAGCGTTGGAAATTATCAACCGCACGATAAATCCTTTTACGCGCGACCTTTCGATGGAGAATTTGCAGTTGGCTCGCTGATTTTGTTGCAATTACCCGGCCCATAAAAAAGCGCGCCAAGCGCGCATTGGGCACCGGGGGCATGTGTCGGAGTCGGCGCATTCCCTCGAAGCCGGGAGCAATTTCATAGCCCATAAAAAAAGCCGCATCACTAAAAGTGATGCGGCTTTTTTTGGGCAGAGAAACGGCTCCCGGCTTCGAGGGAACGTGTCACCTCCGACACATGCCCCCGGTGTCCACTGCGCGCTTGGCGCGCTTTTTTAATTTTGCAAAAAAGAGTCGGCGAGTGTCACTCGCCGACTCTTTTTTTATTGGCGGAGAAACGGTTCCCGGCTTCGAGGGAACGTGTCGCCTCCGACACATGTCCCCGGTGCCCACCGCGCGCTTGGCGCGCTACTGCACTACTTGGAGTTGCTCCCAGCCTTCTTCCCGTTCCACCATCTCATAAAGTGCGGGCAGGAAAACAATATTGGCGGCTTCGATTTTTGCTTCGAACGCCGTGTAAATAGCGGCAATTTGGCGTTCTTCGTAGGTTGGCGGCAGTCCGCCGGGGCGCATGATATCGTCGGGCGTCAGGTTTTCATCCGGAGAAATGCGCTTGATAATGTGAAGACCGTGCGAGGCGTCAAGCGGCTCGCCTATTTCGCCGATTGCAAGCGCGGCGGAAGCGTCTTCAAAGGGCGGATTATTAAACGCACCCATCGTGAAGAAATAGCCGTCGGGGTATCTGTCGGGGTAATTTCGCATCATGCCGGGGTCGTTGCCATAGGTGATGATAAGCGAGTCAAAATCCTCGCCCGCGACAGCCCGCGCGTAAATTCCCATCGCGAACTCCATGGCTTCTTCTTCGGTTTCAAAGTCTTCGCGCATGATTAAAATGTGCTTTACGCCGATGACTTCTTCGTCTTGGTCGGGAACGAATTCCGGTTCCATCAGATGCTCAAATTCTGCGAAAAGTGCGGGCGTTTCAACGATTGTTTGAATCGTTCTGCCCATCAGTTCGAAAACTTCAAAATACCTTGCGAGGTGACGTCTGCCGAAAATATTGTGTTCGGCAAGGGTTTCTTCAAAATCTTCGCCCAAATCGTCTATTGTCATTTGAACGGTTTCTTCGATTCCGGCGTGGTCTTCCGCCGTAAGCGCGATATTATTCTGCACGGCGTAGTTTTCCAAAACAACAAGCAGTGCGGCAAGGCGCGTCGCGTCTTCAAGAACGGCGTGTTCCCAGTCGTCGATTTCTCTGTCAAAATCCCACTGGAGCATGAACGACGCTTCTTGCTTCATAAAGGCAACATCGCCCGCCATGATATCAAGGTCGCCAACCCGCGCAACAACGGTGCCTTCCTCGACCATTGCCGCAATTCCCGTAGCCTGTTCCCCGCTGCACGCCATAAAGACGCAAACCATTGCAACAAGGGCAAAAATTGAAAAAATTTTCCTCATTTGAAACTCTCCTTTTTATGCTCGTGTATTATTTTGTTTCTCGTGCTCAATCGTTGTGCTTTCTTCGTGTCCAGGCCAAGCGATTACGCCGCCGGGGAGCGAAAATAATTTTTCGCGCACGCTTTTTATAAGGGTGGCGTGGTCGCCTGTGGGCATATCGGTGCGACCGATTGTTTCGCGGAAAAGCGTGTCGCCCGTGAAAATTACGCCGCCGTCTTCATTATAATAGCATACGCCTCCGGCGGTATGCCCGGGCGTGTGGATTACTTTGAGTCGCGCGTTGTCGGAAATTTCAAAAATATCGCCGTCCTCGAAAAATTTATCAGGCGTGACGGAGACGTTAAGCCCGCGATAATCGGAACGGTTCCAATCCGCGCTTTGCAATAGTTTTGCCTCGTCTGCGTGTGCGTAAACAGGCGCGGATGTAAATTCGCGCAATTCGTTGACGCAAATCGTATGGTCATAATGCCCGTGCGTAAGCAAAATTGCTTTAACGCGCAAATTTTTATCCGCGATAAAGTCTTTTATCGCGGATAAATTATCGCCGGGGTCGATTACAACGGCATCCGTTCCGTCGTAGCATATAAAAACATTTTGCCCGTACGGGTTGTCGTTAATTATTTTTAGCTTCATTTTCAGTTCCATGGTGTTTGCTCCTATAGCAACGAGGGATTTTCCAAGCGGAACATCAGAATCCATTTTTGATTGCGAATGCTTTCCTTTTCAAGCTCGATGCGCAAAAGCTCCATGCGCGCTTGCTCGATATCAAAAGCGGTAACTTGCCCGAGTTCGTAGCCCGTTACGGCGGCGTCAACGTCTGCGTCGGCTTGTTCCGCGTCGGCGAAAAGAGCCTCGTACCGCGCGATTAGCCCTTCGAACTCGTTGAATCCGCGAAGGATTGTCGCTTGCGTTGTGCGAATGGTTTGCTCGTGGCTTGATTCCGCGCGCTCTACGGCTTCTTGCAGGGCGATTCTGTTACGGATTGCCATAATGTCCTGTTCCGCCGGGGTCAAATACGTGCGCCAAATATCATCGCTTCTTTCGCGCGAGGTATCAAACGCGCGGCGTCTTTCGTTGTCGCTTACACGAATTTCGCGGTTATGCCCGGTGTAAACCCAGCGCGCTTCTTTTGCCCTGTCGATATCAAACTGCGACAAGCGAACGGCGTGCGTGTCCGCAAGAAGTCCTTCAATGTGTCCTTCCAAATCCTCGGGAAACTCGGACAATTCGCGTTCAAATTCAATTACCGTATCTTGAAAAAGCGGTTGGCCAAGCAAGTAATTTATATTGTGCATAAGTGTTTGCCGACCGCGCCTGAGTTCGTCGAGTTGTGTGCGGGATTGCGCCAAATTATGCTCTGCCGTGGACAGCGCGTTTTCGCTTACAAGCCCGACCTCGTGCATAATTTTCATACGCGCGACGCCCTGCTCCATCAAATCAATTCCCGCAACTAAAAGTGCCTCGCCTCTGTCAATTTCCGCCATGGCAACAATCATATTTCTAAGGGCGAGTTCCATGCCCAGTGCGGCTTGGTCACGATTGAAGCCTAAAATTTCGGCAACGCGGTCGAATTCGTTTAAATTTCGCCGCGCCGCGCGGGTCATCTCGTTGATATTTTCTCTGTCCTGTTGGCGTTCAATCTCCCGCGCGAGGTCATAACGCTGGTGTTCGAGCTGGGAAATTTGCACGCTCATATCCGGCGCGGACATCATTACAAGGCCCGCCATCGCCGTTTGAAGCGCAAGCATTTGTTCCTGCGTGCCTTCCTGCGTCAAGCCCGCAAGAGCCAGCTGCATGTCGCGAAGTGCGTCATTGGTAAATTCACCGGCCGCCAAATGCCCCATGGTAACGGCGGCTATGCCGTCGTCAAGCTCGATAAGCATTTCGCGCATGATGCGAATTTCCAAATTTTCGCCATAGCCCTCGAGCCGCCTAAGCTCGTCGGCCAAAAAACGCCGCTGGACAAGCATGTCGCGGATTGTAACATCCAAGTCCCGCAGAACAAGCATGTCATCCAGAATCATATCAACGGCCTCGTCGTAGGTTAACACAACGGTTTCTTCGTATTCCGACGCCGCAAACACGGTCACCGCAGACAGGGTTATTAAAAAAATCGCAATTGTCAAAAATATTTTCTTCATTTAAATGCACCCCTTTTTCATGTATTACTGAAATAATGCCGTTTTTCGGCGCATTTGTCAAGTGCAGTTTTAGCGCGGCGCGCCAAGCGCGCAGTGGGAACCGGGGGCATGTGTCGGCGGCGACGCGTTCTCTCGAAGCCGGGAGCGGTTTTGCGGAGCACAAAAAAAAAGAGTCGGCGAGTGTCACTCGCCGACTCTTTTTTTGCAGGCAAGGAAACTGCTCCCGGCTTCGAGGGAACGCGTCGCCGCTGACACATGTCCCCGGTGTCCATTGCGCGCTTGGCGCGCTTTTTTGCAAACATACAAAGCTGACATCTTTTGCATTATTATTCACATTTCAATGAATAATAATGCAAAAACTCTTGCATAAAATTTTTCCGTGTGCTAGACTTGGAAAAATTTTTTTTAAGGTGCAGAATGAGGTGCAGAATATGAAGGTTTTTATCGACGGACAATATGGAACAACGGGATTAAAGCTGGAATCGCGGCTTTCCGCACGCGCGGACATTGAACTTTTGCAGGTGGATTTTGACAAGCGCGAAATTTTCGAGGCAAAAAAGCCTTTTCTCGAAACCGCCGACGTGGTTTTTTTATGCCTGCCCGACGATGCGGCGCGTGAATCGGTTGCGGCAACCCCTGCGGATACGCTGGTAATTGACGCATCAACGGCGCATCGAACCGCCCCCGGCTGGGCATACGGCTTCCCCGAACTTTCGCAACAGCACCGCGAGAGCGTTGCGAAATCGCGACGAATCGCGGTAAACGGTTGTCACGCCGCAGGGTTTATTTCACTGGTATATCCGCTGGTTTCCGGCGGTTTTATGCCCGCTTCGGCGCGACTTTCATGCACTTCGCTGACGGGCTATTCCGGCGGCGGAATCATGCTTATTGATGCGCACGAAAAAAACCGCGCACCCGGTGACAAATATCACTCGCCGCGCCCCTACGCGCTCACTTTGTCCCACAAGCATCTGCCTGAAATGAAGGCCGTTACAGGCCTCGACGAACCGCCGATTTTTTACCCCGTTGTCGGCGATATGTTTGCGGGGATGCTCGTAAATGTGCCGATTTGGACGACGCAACTGGCGAAAAAAATGAGCGCGAAAGACATTCATGCCGCACTTTCCGCACACTACACAGGCACACACTTCGTCAAAATAATGCCCTTCGACCACGAAGCGGCAACCGACGGCGGCTTTATGGATGCAACCGCGTGCAACGGAACGAACCGCATAGAAATTTTCGTTTTCGGAAACGATGAACAAATTATCCTTACCGCACGGCTCGACAACCTCGGCAAAGGCGCGTCCGGCGCGGCAATACAGTGCATGAATATCGCGTGCGGACTTGACGAAGGGATTGGTTTATAAATGAAACTCGAATCATGGAGCGGTCTTTCAAAAGGCGGAATTACGGCGGTTCCCGGCTTTAAAGCCGCGGGAATACATTGCGGAATCCGAAAAAACCGCGACAAGCGCGACTTGGCGTTGATTCTCGCGGAAACGGAATGCGCAGCCGCCGCCGTTGTTACGACGAACAAGGTAAAAAGCGCGCCGCTTCTTTTAACAATGGAAAATTTGGCAAAAACAGGCGGTCGCGCTCGTGCAATTTTATGCAATTCGGGCAACGCAAACGCGTGCGCTCCGGGCGGCACGGAAGCCGCCGTAAAAATGGTTAACGCCGCCGCAAACGAATTGAACATCGACCCCTCGCAATTTATCGTAAACTCAACGGGCGTAATTGGATTTCCCCTGCCCGTGGACGTAATCGCGGCGGGAACGCCCGAACTTGTGCAAAAATTATCAACGGACAACATCCCCGCCGCCGAGGCGATTATGACAACGGATACTTTTCCGAAAAGTTATGCCGCGCGCTTTGAAATCGGCGGAAAAACAGTGACAATCGGCGGAATAGCAAAGGGTTCGGGCATGATTAACCCGAACATGGCAACGATGCTTGCATTTATCGCAACGGACTGTGCAATTTCGCCAAAAATGCTGCAAAAAGCCCTGCGTGAATCCACGAAAATTTCTTACAACCAAGTAAGCGTGGACGGCGACACTTCGACAAACGATATGTGTGCAATCCTGGCAAGCGGCACGGCGGGTAACGCGGAAATCACGGGTGAGTGCGCGGATTATGACGAATTTCTCGACGCGCTGAATTTCATAAATTTATCCCTCGCAAAAGACATAGCACGTGACGGCGAAGGCGCGACAAAGCTGTTAATTTGCCGCATAAGCGGCGCGGCAACCTACGAAGATGCGGCGCGGCTTTCGAAATCGGTGATAAGCTCGTCGCTCGTAAAATCGGCGATGTTCGGTGCGGATGCGAACTGGGGGCGCGAAATGTGCGCGCTTGGCTACAGCGGCGCGAATTTCAATCCCGCCACCGTTGACATTCGCTTTTCCTCGTACGTCGGCGAAATCGCGGTGTGCCGCCAAAGTGTCGGCCTCCCCTTCGACGAGGATTTGGCGGCAGCCATTTTGGGTGAAAAAGAAATTACAATTGAAATAACTCTCGCAGACGGCGATTTTTCCGCCGAAGCCTACGGATGCGACTTAACCTACGACTATGTACGAATAAATGGAGATTACAGGACGTGATTAGTTTGAAAGACCCTTTGACTAAAATCAAAAAGCAAGCCGAGATAATGTATGAATCGTTGCCGTATATCCAGCGTTATCACGGCAAAACAATCGTAATAAAATACGGCGGAGCGGCAATGCAGCGCGGCGAAATGAGTCGAAATGTTATGGGTGACGTTGTTTTGCTGTCGCTTGTAGGCATCCGCGTGGTAATCGTCCACGGAGGCGGACCCGAAATCAACGAAATGCTTGCAAAAGTCGGCAAAAAGCCGCGCTTCGAAAACGGCCTGCGCTACACCGACCACGAAACCATGGACATCGCGCAAATGGTACTCGCGGGACGCGTAAGCAAACAAATCGCCCAACTAATCGGCGAACTTGGCGGCCGCGCGTTAAGCATGTCCGGCATGGACGGTCGGCTTCTTGTTGCAAAAAAACACGAAAGCGACCCCGACCTCGGGCTTGTCGGCGACATAACCCACGTTGACTCCGACCCAATAAATCTCGCGCTTTCAGGAGGCTACACGCCAATAATTTCCTCAATTGCATGTGGCGAAAACCCGGGCGAAGTCTACAATATAAACGCCGACAGCGCGGCCGCCCAAATCGCCGCCGCCCTCGGCGCGGAAAAATTAATCCTCCTTACCGACGTGCGCGGCCTACTTCGCGACCCCTCCTACGAAGACACGCTAATCTCATCCCTAACCCTTTCCGAAATTCCGCAGCTCGTCAAATCCGAAATAATTTCCGGCGGCATGATACCAAAGGTAGAATGCTGCGTAGAAGCCGTCCGCCGCGGCGTCCCCCGCGCGCACATTCTCGACGGCAGAATCCCGCATTCCATACTCGTTGAGCTGCTTTCCGACCAAGGAATCGGGACAATGATTTTGAGCTAATTTATATTGATTTCAGCATCGCAAAGGAGACTTGAAAATGTACAAATTTGAAACACTGCAAGTTCACGCAGGGCAGGAAAATCCTGACCCGACAACGGATTCGAGAGCTGTGCCGATTTATCAAACCACATCGTATGTATTTAAGGATTGCGCGACGGCGGCGGGGCGTTTCGCGCTTGCCGAGCCGGGGAATATTTATACGCGTTTGATGAACCCGACTTCTGATGTTTTTGAGAAGCGAATGGCGGCACTTGAGGGCGGCGCGGCGGCTTTGGCTACGTCTTCGGGGTCGGCGGCGACTGCTTTTGCGATTCAAAACATCACAAAATCGGGCGACCATATCGTTTCCGACAGATATATTTATGGCGGGACTTACAATTTGTTCGCAAACACGCTTGCGGATATGGGTGTTGAAACGACTTTTGTTGACAGCTACGAACAAGCGGGGGCGCAGGCTTTCGCGGCGGCGATTCGCCCGAACACGAAGGCGATTTTTATTGAAAGCATCGGCAACCCGCATTCCTCGATTGTTGATATCGCCGCCATTGCCGATGTTGCGCATAAAAACGGGATTCCGCTGATTGTTGACAATACGTTTGCGACGCCGTTTTTGTTGCGGCCGATTGAATACGGCGCGGATGTTGTGATTCATTCCGCCACAAAGTTTATCGGCGGACACGGCACAACAATCGGCGGCATCGTCGTTGACGCGGGCAAATTTGACTGGGCGGCGAACGACAAATTTCCCGGACTGTCACAGCCCAACCCGAACTACCACGGCGCGGTTTTCTCGCAAGTCGCGGGCAATTTGGCCTACATTATAAAAATGCGCACGACGCTTATGCGCGACATTGGCGCGACACTTGCGCCGTTCCATTCGTTTATTTTTTTGCAGGGGCTTGAAACACTTTCGCTGCGCGTTGAGCGGCATGTTTCGAACGCGCTTAAAGTCGTGGAGTTTTTGGCGGCGCATCCGAAAGTCGCCGCTGTAAATCATCCCTCGCTTACCTCTCACCCGCACAATGCGTTGTACAAAAAATATTTTCCGCGCGGCGGCGGCTCGATTTTTACTTTTGAGCTAAAGGGCGGAGCGGATGAAGCGAAGGCTTTTATCGACCGACTCAAACTTTTTTCGCTTCTCGCAAACGTTGCCGACGTAAAATCGCTCGTTGTTCATCCCGCCTCGACGACGCATTCGCAAATGTCCGCAGATGAACTTGCGGCGGCGAAAATTACGCCCGCAACGGTTCGGCTTTCAATTGGCACGGAACATATCGACGATATTTTGGGGGATTTAGCGCAGGCTTTTTAGACACCGGGGACACATGTCGGCGGCGACGCGTTCCCTCGAAGCCGGCAGCAGTTTCCCGGTGTCTCATCAAAAAGGCAATGTGGCATTTTGGCGCACATTGCCTTTTTTGTGGTTGACAATTTATTTCACATGCAATATAATTGTTACATGTGAATCAAATAAATTACAAGGGAGGTTTTGTTGTGGCGAATTTACACTTGCACGATGTAGTCCCCATTATTGGGGTGGTGGGTTTTGCTGTTGGGGTCATTGTTTTCATGGTTTTGCGCAGCAAGGAAAAAATTGCGGAGACTTCGGCAATCGGTCAAAAAAACTTTGAACAACTTGTTGCGGATTTAAAAAATGAACTTGCCGAAATCAAGGAAAAAGTTTCCTACATGGAAAAGATGATGAAGGATGTTCAATAATCATGAGCAGTGCGTCAAACTTTTTGATGCATTATCTCACCCCGCAAGAATCAAAATCCTTGGGGTGCTCTTGAAAGAACGGCAGTATGTAAGCGAGTTGGCGCGAATTGTTAATATCAGCAGGGCGTTGCTGTACATGCATTTAAAAAAACTCGAAGGCGCGGGGCTGGTTATCGGCCACGCCGAAATATCGTCGAGCGGAAAAGCAACAAAATACTACGAAGCCGTGGCCTTTGAGGTGACAATAAATTCGGCTTTTTTGACCGCACTTGGCGAAACTATTGTTATCACAACCGGCGCGCCAAGCGCGCAATGAACACCGTGGACATGTAGTCGGAGCGGGCGCATTCCCTCGAAGCCGGCAGCAGTTTCCCGATTTATAAAAAAAAGAGTCGGCGAGTGTCACTCGCCGACTCTTTTTTATACGCCCGGAAACTGCTCACGGCTTCGAGGGAATGTGCCGACTCCGACATGTGTCTCCGGTGCCCAATGCGCGCTTGGCGCGCTTTTTTA
>WRGX01000199.1 GCA_009786975.1 Defluviitaleaceae bacterium | reverse complement strand
CGCCGCGACCTAGAGGGTCGCAAGGTTTTTCGCGACGAAGCAATGCGGCAAAAAGACAAGTCCAAATGGAAATGTTATTGTCGGGCAGTTCCTAAATGGCGATTTGCGCGCTCAGCGAATGACGAAAATTTATACCGAGAGCTTTGCTATCGTCATCGCGGCTATTGCCTTTGCGGTTCGCATGTCGCCATACAGGAGGCTTGCCGTTATATCGCTTATGAGCTCGTTAACATGGTTGTCGGGGTGACGCTTGTGTCGCAGGATTTCTAAGGAATTATCGGCCGTGGCGATGTCAAATTTTGTGCAGGCTTCGATTATTGTATTGAGATGTTTTATCATAAAGTCGCCGTCGCCCTGCGAAATTTTGCCTCCCTCAAGGCTTTTGGGGATGAATTTTTTCAAACATTCGTCGAATTTTTGCATATCCATCGGCTTTGTTAAGCACGCGTCGAAGCCGCTTTTTAGAAAAAGCCCCTCGATGTCGCCTACAAGATTTGCCGTAAGTGCGACTATCGGGCGGGTGTAGCCGGATTCGCGTATGAGCCGCGCGGCCTCCATGCCGTCCATACCGGGCATCATGTGATCCATAAAAATTATATCATAGATTGCGCCCGCTTTTATTTTTTTCACGGCGTCTTCGCCCGACGTTAAAGTTTTCGCATTTATTTTATACGACAACAGGATATTTTTTGCAACATATAAATTCGACTCCACGTCGTCAACAACAAGCACGCGCCCGTGCGGCATCGGGTTGCGGGATATTTTTTTAATTTTTTTGGTTTTTTGGCGGGTAAGATTTTTTACGGCGTTCGCACCCAAAATTTTGGTGCCGTGCATTTTTTGCGGCAGGGTTACGGTAAATGTCGTTCCCGCCCCCGGTTTGCTTTCGACGGATATATTTCCGTCCATTAGCGAAGCAAGGCGGTGCGCGATTGTCATGCCTAGTCCGGTGCCTTCGATTGTACGATTTTTTTCCTCGTTAAAGCGCGTGAATTCGTTTTGGAACAAGACCTCGATTTCTTCCTGCGTTAAACCCGGACCGGTATCGCAAATTTTTACGAGAAGGTGTACGTCGTCGTCGCTTCGTTCCGTGTCTATTATTAACTTCACGCTGCCTTCGTTTGTGTATTTGAAGGCGTTTGACAGCAAATTGTTTAAAATTTGCTTGACGCGTTGTTCATCGCCGATTAGTTGCGCGGGGAGATTCGGGTTCGCCTCCGCAACAAAGTCGATTTGTTTGTCTCCTATGTGAATCATATTCAGCTGTATTGTGTCGATTATCATGTCCGCAACATCGTATGCGGCGGGGATAATTTCCATTTTATCGGCTTCGACTTTGGACAAATCCAAAATGTCGTTGATTATTGTCAAAAGAAGGTTTGACGAGGAATGTATGCGCAAAAAGGCTTCCTCGAGGTCGGGGGGCAGTTTTTCCTTTTGAAGCTGGATTTCCGTTATGCCCAAAACGGCGTTCATCGGCGTGCGAATTTCGTGCGACATATGCGCGAGGAAGCGCGATTTCGCGCGGTTTTCTTCCTCGGCACGAGTGATTTTTGCTTCGTATTCGCGTGCGGGGCGCAGGTCTTGCCAGTACGCGGCAACTTTAAATTCGCCGTCTTCGATAAGGCGGATCAGCGTGCATTCAATCGGGAAAACATCGCCCTCGGGGTCAACGCAGGTCCAAATGAAGCGCAGATAGCCTTCCTCGAAGGTTTTTCTAAAATTTATCGCGGCTTGGTCGAGGGACAGCAGTCCGCTTGGTTGGCGTTCCGTCCATGTTTTCGAGGGGTCTTTTATATATTCTTCGCGGCTTGAAAGCCCCGCCATTTGGTACGTCACATCGTTAAAATCAACCAAATTTATGTTTTTGTCCCAGAAACTTACCGCAATCGGTGATTTTGCGTAAATCAGATTCCATCTTTCCTGGGTGTCGCGTTCTTTTTCGCGGCTTTTTTCCGCCGCCCTTACAATCGACGAGGTAAAAAACATCGTAAAAGCGAATAAAGCGACAAGAACAGCTAAAATCGACAAAATAATCGTCGTAAGGGTTCGCGCAACGGGACCGGAAATTTCGGCGGCGGGAATGACCGCAATCAGCGTCCACGGCGCGGATTCAAGCTGTGCGGAGAATAGATACGCATTGCCGATTCGATGGTCGTTTACAGGAACGCCGCTTTGCCCGGCGGCAAAAACTTCCGCCACCATGCCGCCGATATCACCTATCGAGAAAAGCTCGACATCCGGCCCCGGCTGAATTTGTCGGTCGGGATAGATAAGAACTTGCCCTTCATTTTCAACCAAAATCAAATACCCGTCGCCAACGACGTTTAAGTCGCCGATTCCCGACAAAAGATAGTTCAGCGTGATGGAAAAACCGATTACCGTGCCGACCTCCCCAAGTTCGGGCGAAAACATGCTCATTGCGATAACAGTCCGTTCGCGCGATTGCGACCAAAAGGCTTCGGTAATCGCGACCTCGTTCGGCTCAACACCCATCGCGGCAATATACCACGGGCGTGAAAAAACATCCCAGCCATCGGGCGGCACCCACGCGCGCCCGTTAACAAGGTGTCCGTCCGTTGTTGCCACGAAAATATTATCAATAAAGCCCGTTTCCTGCGTCAGACCCTCGATAACCGGGAAAAAATCGCCTTCATAAGAGGGCAGTGCGCACAAAACAGTTTCGAGCGTTTCCATCGTGGTTTGCGCCTTGTCGAGCCATCCCTCAACCTCGCTCGCAAGAATACGCGTCTCGCGCTCGTGCAGGCCGATAGCATTTTCATAAATCGCGTTGCGCACAACCGTTTGCATTAAAATATACATGCCGAAAAGCCCCAAAATTGATAACGCTCCGATGCTTATTACCAACTTTAAAGACAGATTCAACGGATCGTTTTCTTTTTTGTCCACGGTCGCCTCCCATGTTGTATGTAACACCTGTGATTTTTGGATTATTGCATACGGAAAAAAAAATTGCAAGCCCCTTTTGCGTCATTTTATTTGTTTTTGAGCAATTTTCTTGATTTTTGCGCGCAAAAATAATTTTTTCAAAAATGAGTCGGCGAGTGTCACTCGCCGACTCATTTTTGAAAAAAATTTTGCAACTCGCGATTTTTGTGCTACAATAGGGCGAAATTAATTTGCAGAAAGAAGGGATACATACATGAAAAAACAGATTGTAACCCCCGAACGGATGGCAAAACTAAGTGCATGCTTGGAAGTAAACAAGCAAAAAAAAGGCGGACTCATGCCCGTCTTAAATGAAAGCCAAAAGATTTTCGGCTGTATTCCCGCCGAAATCCAAAAGGTAATTTCCAAGGAATTGGGCATCCCAATGGCGGAAATTTACGGCGTAATCACGTTTTATCACCAATTTTCCATCGAGCCTAAGGGCGACTACATTATAAGTGTGTGCATGGGCACCGCTTGTTATGTAAAAGACGCGCAAAAACTCGTCGACGAAGTCACCGCCGAGCTTGGGATTCATCACAACGAAACGACTCCGGACTATAAGTTTACGCTTATGGCAACGCGTTGTGTAGGGGCTTGCGGCCTCGCGCCGGTCGTTATCGTAAACAATCGCGAAAAGGGCGATGACGTATTCGGGCGTTTAACGGTAAAAGGTGGAGAAATGAAGGAAATAATAGCAAAATATTAGCGCGCCAAGCGCGAGGCGGGCACCGGGAAAACGTGTTGGAAGCCACGCGTGCTCTCGGAGCCGTAAACTGTTACGAAGCCGTAAACTATTAAATTATTTTGAAGGGGGCATACTCTTGAAGCCTTTAGAAAAATTCGAGAACATCCGGGAAATGACAATAAAAAATATGAAAGACCATCTGCAAATCCGTTTGGGCGGCAAGCCGTTTACGGGCAAGCGTGATGTTTTAATCTGCCAAGGAACGGGCTGTTTGTCCGCCGACGCGGAGAAAATCGAGGACGCGTTTGTCGCGGAACTTAAAAAGAACGGTTTGTCCGACAGCGTAAGCGTCGTGCGGACAGGCTGTTTCGGCTACTGCCAAGTCGGACCGATTGTAATTATTTACCCCGAAGGCGCGTTCTACAGCCGCGTAAAGCTCGAGGATATCGAGCGAATCACCAAGGAACATCTCATCGACGGAACCCCCTCAAAAGACCTTCTGTTGCCCGAATCCCTCAAAGAAGACGGCACGATCGAGGATTTTTGGCACGTTCCGTTTTACAATATCCAAAAAAGGGTTGCCCTGCGTCTGTGCGGTCTTGTAAACCCCGAAAATATTACGGAATACATCGCTTTCGACGGATATAAAGCACTGGGCAAGGCACTTTTCGAAATGAAACCGGAAGACATTATAAATGAAGTTAAAGAATCCGGCCTTCGCGGGCGCGGCGGCGGCGGCTTCTCCACCGGCATAAAATGGGGCTTTTGCAGCAAGGAGAAATCCGACCAAAAATACATCGTTTGCAATGCCGACGAAGGCGACCCCGGCGCGTTTATGGACCGCTCGATTCTCGAAGGCGACCCGCACTCGATTATTGAGGCAATGGCAATCGCGGGCTACGCAATCGGCGCGGATAAGGGCTTCGTGTACGTCCGCGCAGAGTACCCCATCGCCGTAAATCGTCTGCAAATGGCAATCGACCAAGCGAAGGATTTTGGCGTTTTGGGCAACAATATTTTTGAATCGGGCTTTAGTTTTGACTTGGAAATTCGCCTCGGCGCGGGCGCGTTTGTTTGCGGCGAAGAAACCGCGCTGCTTAACTCAATCGAAGGCAAGCGGGGAATGCCTAACCCTCGCCCTCCTTTCCCCGCCGTAAAAGGCCTCTGGGGCAAGCCGACGATTATAAATAACGTCGAAACTTTTGCAAATATCCCGCAAATTATCCTAAACGGCGCGGCGTGGCTCCAGTCCTTCGGAACGGAAAAATCCAAAGGCACAAAAGTTTTCGCGCTTGCGGGCAAAATCGAAAACGCGGGCTTAATCGAAGTTCCCATGGGAACAACGATTCGCGACATTATATTTGAAATCGGCGGAGGCATCCCCGGCGGCAAGAAATTCCGCGCAGTACAAATCGGCGGTCCCTCCGGCGGCTGTTTGACCGAAGAACACATGGACGCGCCAATCGACTACGACAGTTTAACCGAGCTCGGCGCAATGATGGGCTCCGGCGGTTTGGTCGTAATGGACGAAGAAAACTGCATGGTTGACATCGCCAAATTTTTTCTCGAATTCACCGTGGACGAGTCCTGCGGAAAATGCCCGCCCTGCCGCGTAGGCACCAAGCGTATGCTTGAAACCCTAACGCGCATAACCGAAGGCAAAGGCGAACTCGAGGACCTCGACCGCCTCCAAGACCTCGCGACCAACATCAAAGCCTCGTCCCTGTGCGGACTCGGTCAAACCGCGCCAAACCCCGTACTTTCAACCCTCCGCTACTTCAAAGACGAATACATCGCCCACGTCAAGGACAAAAAATGCCCCGCGGGCGCGTGCGTCGAATTATTGGAATTCCACATCGACGAATCCTGCAAAGGTTGCACAAAGTGCAAAAAAGTCTGCCCCACCGACGCGATTATCGGAAACGTCCGCGAACTCCACGTCATCGACCAAGATAAATGCGTAAAGTGCGGCGCGTGTATTCCGGTTTGTCCGTTTAAGTCGATTATTAAAAGATAAAGTTCTCGGGGGCTGTGCTCCCGAACCCCTGCAAGGGGAGGGGAGGGGAGTCCAAGCCCTCCCCCTGAAAATTTGAGAGGAGAACTTTCATGGTTAAGGTTACTGTTGATAATATTGTTGTGGAGGTCGAGGCAAATTCGACTATTCTTGATGCGGCGAAAAAAGTGGGAATTGATATTCCTACGCTGTGTTATTTGAAGGAAATTAATGAGATTGGCGCGTGCCGTGTGTGTCAGGTTGAGGTGCAGGGCGCGAGGAGCCTCGCCGCCGCTTGTGTTATGCCTGTTTTTGACGGCATGGTTGTCTCGACTACCAGCAAAAAAGTTCGGGACGCGCGCAAGGCTACGCTTGAGCTGATTCTTTCCGCGCATAATCGCGAGTGTTTGACATGTTCGTCGAACACGAACTGCGAATTGCAGACGATTGCGGAGGAGCTGGGCATTCGTGAAATTCCGTTTGAGGGCGAAAACGATTTCGGCATCGTTGATGACACATCGCCCGCGCTTGTTCGCGACCAAAGCAAGTGCATTTTGTGCGGACGTTGCGTAAACGTGTGCAAAAAGCAACAGGCATCGTCGATTTTAGATTTCACCGACCGCGGAATTTCAACTAAGGTTTCGCCGATGTTTAACAAGAGTCTTACCGAAACGCCGTGCATTTACTGCGGACAGTGCGTAAGCGTTTGCCCGACCGCCGCGTTGAGGGAAAAAGAGGACATCGACAAAATTTGGGGCGCGCTTGAATGCCCCGATACGCATGTTGTTGTGCAAGCCGCGCCGGCGGTTCGCGCCGCTCTTGGCGAGGAATTCGGTCTTCCCGTCGGCACACGCGTCACGGGCAAAATGGTTGCCGCGCTTAAACGTCTCGGATTTGACAAAGTGTATGATACGAACTTTGCCGCGGATTTGACCGTTATGGAAGAAGGTCACGAGCTTATTGACCGCATAAACAACGGCGGAGTGCTTCCGATGATTACATCGTGTTCGCCGGGATGGGTACGTTTTTGCGAGTTTAACTATCCCGAATTTTTGCCGAATTTATCGTCGTGCAAGTCGCCGATTCAGATGTTCGGCGCAATCGTCAAGTCATATTACGCCGAAAAATCGGGCGTTGACGCGAAAAAGATTTTCACCGTCGCAATCGCGCCCTGTATCAGCAAAAAATCCGAAGCGGAACGTCCCGAAATGGCAAACGGCGGCCTGCGCGACGTTGACGCTGTTTTGACAACCCGCGAACTTGCCAAAATGATTAAGCAAGCCGGCATCAAATTTACCGCGCTTCCCGATGACAAATTCGACAGCGAGTTATTGGGCGATTACTCCGGCGCGGGCGTAATTTTCGGCGCGACGGGCGGCGTAATGGAGGCGGCACTGCGCACCGTCGGTGATATACTTTCAGGCTCGGAAATGCCGCCGCTTTCCTTCCAAAACGTTCGCGGACTTGACGGCATAAAAGAAGCCGAAGTAGCCCTCGGCGATAAAAAGCTCAAGGTTGCCGTCGTACACGGCACGGCAAATGCCGCCGCGCTTTTGGACAAAATAAAAGCTGGTACGGCCAAATATGATTTCATAGAAATAATGGCGTGCGGCGGCGGTTGCGTAACCGGCGGCGGTCAGCCCCGTATTTCCGCAGAAGTCCGCAGAACCACGGACATCCGCGCGGAACGCGCAAAAGCCCTCTACGAAGAAGACGCCTCTCTCTCCGTACGCAAAGCCCACCAAAACCCGCAAATCAAAAAGCTATACGACGACTACCTCGGCAAACCAAACGGCGACAAAGCGCACAAACTACTACACACAACCTACACCGCAAAAGAGGTATATCCGATTTAGCGCGCCAAGCACGCATTGAACACCGGGGACATGTGTTGGCGGCGGCGCGTTCTCTCGAAGCCGGAAACAATTTCCCGGAGTTTAAAAAAAAGAGTCGGCGAGTGTCACTCGCCGACTCTTTTTTTTCTGCGCCGATAAACCGCATCCGGCTTCGAGGGAATGCGTCGCAGCTAACACATGTCCCCGGTGCCCAACGCGCGCTTGGCGCGCTATTTCTTTAAATTTAGACCTTTAAGTGCGGCGAATGGGCTGTTTTTTGGGTCGGGTTTTTTATTTTTTGATTCATTTATAAATGCCTCGACCTCGCGTTTGGACATTTGATTTTTTTCTTCCTTTTTGCGCTTTTCGAAATTTTCATATTTTTCCTTGTGTCCGCACCCGCACACGACCTGACGTTTCTCTCCTGTCCCGACAATTTTCATGTATTTGCGGCAGTTTGGGCATTGCGAACGGATTTCGGTTGACAGGGAGATGCGCGAGTTGCATTCGCGGTCTTGGCAGACCAGCATTTCGCCCTTTTTGCCCGTAACGGCAAGCATGAAAACCCCGCATTCCGGGCATTTTGTCGTTGAGAGATTATCGTGCTTGAAGGTCGCCGTTGAATTTTTTATTTCGACGATTGTCTCACGGGTGTATTTGCGGATTTCTTGCAGGAAGATTTCCTTTTTCATTTTGCCGGCGGCGATTGTCGCGAGTTTTTGCTCCCATGAGCCTGTCAATTCCGGGGATTTCAGGTCTTTTGGGACGATTTTTAAAAGCTGGCGCGCCTTGGATGTTGTGAAAATTTCTTTGCCTTTTTTTTCGATGTAAAACGTGGCGTAGAGCTTTTCAATTATGTCGGCGCGGGTCGCCACTGTGCCGAGGCCGCCGGTTTTTGACAGTGTGTCGGCGATGACTTTGTCTTTCGAATCCATGTATTTTGCGGGGTTTTCCATTGCGGACAAAAGTGTCGCTTCGGTAAACGGCGCGGGCGGCGTGGTTTTTCCTTCGGTAATTTTTATGGCAGTGACGGGTATTTTTTCGCCGCGTTTTAAAGGCGGCAGGGTTTGCGATTTTTCCTGTAGCTCGTCGTCATCGTCGTCGTCGCTCCCGCCGCTGTAAACGGCTTGATACCCCTGCGAAAGCACGGTTTTTCCGTTTGCGCGAAACATTTCGTCCCCGATTTTTACTTTTACGGCAACCTGCTCGTACTCAAACGGCGGGAAAAATACGCAAAAAAATCGCGTGACAACAAGGTCGTAAATTTTGCGCTCCTTGTCGCTGAACGCGCCGAGGTTTACATATGCTTCCGTGGGGATAATCGCGTGGTGGTCGCTTACTTTTGAATTGTCGCAGAAATTTTTGTTGGGGCGAATCGGCGAGCGCAGAATTTGCGCGGCGATTTTTCCATAGGGCGGCACGCCACACGCCTTGAGGCGTTCGGGAATTGTCGGCAAGATATCGTCGGAAATATAGCGCGAATCGGTGCGCGGATAGGTTAAAACCTTGTGTTCCTCGTATAGTTTTTGCATGATTGACAGGGTTTCTTTGGGCGAGTAGCCGAATTTTTTGCTTGCGTCGCGTTGAAGTTCGGTTAAATCGTATAATTTTGGCGGCATTTTTTGCTTGATTCTCTTTTCAACTTCGGCAACAACGCCATCTTTTTTTCCTTGCAATCCCGCCAGAATTTTTTCGATTTTTTCGCGGTCGAAGCATCGCGCCGAATTATTTCTGTCCTGCCACACAACTTTAAAATTCCCCATATCGGCCTGCAATCCAAAATACGGCACGGGCGTAAATCCGCGAATTTCCTCCTCGCGCTTAGCGATAATCGCAATCGTCGGCGTTTGCACGCGCCCGCAGGAAAGTTGGCTGTTAAACTTCGTGGTCAGACAGCGCGTCGCATTTATACCAACAAGCCAGTCCGCCTCCGCCCGCGCTTTTGCGGAGTCGCACAGAGGTTCATATTGTCTGCCGTCTTTCAAATTGTTAAACCCTTCGCGAATCGCCTTGTCCGTCACCGACGAAATCCACAGCCGTTTAATCGGCTTTTTGCATTTAGCCATTTCAATAATCCAGCGCGCAACAAGCTCGCCCTCGCGCCCCGCGTCCGTCGCGATTACAACGTCGCCGACATCCTTGCGAAGCAAAAGTTCGCGCACCGTTTTATACTGCTTGGACGTTTGCGGAATGACAACCAGTTTCAGCTTGTCCGGCATAATCGGCAAATGATTTATGTCCCAGCTTTTGAATTTTTTATCATATCCCTCGGGGTCGGCGAGGGTCACAAGATGGCCTAATGCCCATGTTACGATGTGTTTCGACCCTTCCATAAATCCGCCGCCGCCTTTGCAGCCGAGTACGCGGGCTATGTCGCGCCCTACGGAGGGTTTTTCTGCGAGAACTAATGTTTTCATGTGGGTTGCTCCTTTTTTTAAATTCTCGGTGGGAAATTTTTTTTATAATAACACAAAAAGCCGTGATTCGATAAAGGTGCTTCGGGCTGAACTCAAACCGATGATGTTGCGGTAATGGCGACAGGTTAAACCGGGGGAGCCCGATTCTTCGTAAAATATTGCTTTCACGAGTAGTGGGACGTAGTCCGACTATTCGTGAAAGTTTTGTTTCGCGAATAATTCAAGTCGCGAAGCATGGAAACCGTTAGCAGACAAAAAAACGACACCGCTTGGTGTCATTCTTGGTGTTATTGATGTTCTTTAGATATCGTGCAGAAGCCTTGCCGATACTCCTCTTTGAAACTTGCCAAAATTTCATTAACAGCACTTTGGTACTCGCGGTGGCGGCCGAGGCCTTTTTTTATGCGCGCGTTTTCCAGGCGCACGGCGTTGTTTTCGGGCGAAAGGGCGATTGCGCGCTTGATTACGGCGTCGGCGCGTTCGGGGTCGTAGTCTTGGCGATGATACGCCGCGAGCTTTGCGTAAAGAGCGGGTTCGCCGCGAAGCGCGAGTGTCATGGATTTTATCGCTTTTGGAAGGTCGCCCCAGGCGGCATAAATTTCGGCTTCTTTAGCGTAATACGCACTGTCGCGTGTGGTGATTTTTTGGAGCGTTTTCAATGCCTGTTCGAAGCCGCGCATTTGCAGATGAACGTCGGCGGCCTTTTCTAAGTAGTAGACAACGGTTTTGTCGGCTTCGTGTGCCTGTTCGAAATACGCCGATGCGGCGGAAAAATCCTTCTTTTCATAGGACATCAAGCCCAGCAAAAACGCAAGGTCGGCATGAGATGGGTCAATTGCAACGGCTTTAGTAATGGCTTTTGCGGCTTTTTCAAATTCACCCGCCAAAATCGCCGCTTCAATATAATGAAGCAACACCTGAAAATTTTTCGGTTCCGATTTATTATCAAGCGCAAGCGCGCGGGTAAGGCAGGAAAGCCCCTCGGCATATGCGCCAAGCTGCATATGTTGAACCGCGAGATTATTTAAAACCGCGACGTTCTCGTCAAATTCCAGGGCGCGTCGGTAAAGCGGAATGGCCTTTTCACACTCCATTTTTTCCGCAAAAAAATCTGCCCGCTCCTTGAGCTTTTCCCACTCGCGCCTAAGCTCCCATTTCTCAAGAGTTTCGCGAAGTTGTGTAAGGTCTTGAGCATCAAAATAAGATACAAGTCGCAAGAAATCCAAAATTTTTTCGCTGAAATTCTCCTTGCGCCGAATTTCCTTCATACGCGAAGCAAAGTAGCTATGCCCAAGACCCGCCACCCATGCGATTAGACCTTCAGATAAAAATTCGTCCGCCGATTCGCGCCAATGATGATAAACGTGATACATCACTTCTTCGAAACTGTATACACGAACTCCCGTTGTTTTAAACGCGTAGGGCACAGTATTTTCGGCTTGTGACGCGCAGAACTGTAAGCTCACATTTATGACCCTTTCTTACAAAACAAATTCAAGAACAACCAAACTTGACGCCATAACAGCCATTCCTGCAAACAGCCATATCATTACCATGTGATGTTTGCCGAATTTGTGCGCCGCCGGCAACAATTGATGAACAGCGACAAATACCATAATCCCCGCAACAATCGCAAAAATAATTCCAAACTCGCTTTCGATATCACTGTTTTGCAGAAAGACCCATGCGACAACGGCTCCGACGGGTTGCACAAGCCCCGCACCAAGCGAAATTAAAAATGCTTTTGCCTTGCTTCCGGTCGAGTAATAAATCGGGGCGGCCATTGCGATGGCTTCGGGGATATTGTGTATGATAATCGCTATCGCTATCGCAATTCCCATGGCGGGGTCGTGGATACCCGCGATAAAAACAATGATACCCTCGGGGAAATTATGTACCGCAATCGCAATCGCGGACATTATTCCCGTGCGTTTCAATTCACCAAGCTCTGTAACATCATCGCTATGCGGGATAAATTTGTCAATAGCCGCCATTATAAGAATCCCGAAAAAAAACGCCGCGGTCGCAATTAAATAACCCAAACCGTTCCCATTTTCCAAATCCTCAAAAGCCTCTAAAAGAATCTCGGCAAATGCTACATAAAGCATAACCCCGGCGGCAAAACTCAGACAAATCGATAAAAATTTCGTACTTGCACGTTTTGTAAACAAAACTACAAGACTGCCTGCCCCGGTTGCGAACCCGGCAATAAGCGTAAGCGACAGCGCGAAAAACATTTCATTCATTGGCAAAACCTCTCGACAAATATTTTGTTAGTTTCAGCTAACATAGAGCATGTTAGCATAGACTAACTTAGGTGTCAAGAGCTGAAAAAAAAGAGTCGGCGAGTGACACTCGCCGACTCTTTTTTTTTGGGCTAGTGTCCCTCTTCGGAAATATGCCGCCGGGTGGTCGGCTTATTTCCGAAGAGGGACACTAGGTAATTGCTCCCGGCTTCGAGGGAATGTGCCGACTCCCACACGTGTCCTCGGTGCCCAATGCGCGCTTGGCGCGCTTTTTTTTCGCGTTGTAATATTTGGGCAAAATACTCGGTATACTCTGTGAATCTGCTCTTTTCGGGGGGAATTGCAATTTTCTTCTCCCCGAAAATATTTTTTGGAAGGTGTGGTTCGAAGTGAAGAAAAAAATTATTATGATTTCGTTGGCGGTATCGATGCTTATTTTCGCGGTTGTCGCGGCTACGATTTTACGCGACGGGAACGGAGACGAATCCGCGCGGTTTGTACGTGGCGAAAACCCCGCCTCCGAGCGCGAATTTAACGCAAACGGCGCAAACGGCGGCGCGTCCCCTACCCTTCTCGCAACCCCGCTTTCAATCGGCGAAATTCTTGCGGGACAAGACCCGCGCGGCGGATATGTTCTCGCGCCGACGCATGTCGGGCGGTCGGGAGTGGATTCCGCCAGCGAGTTTGTTTTGCGCACGCCGACGGATTACGCCGCGGGCGTAATGCCGCAAATTTCCATAGACGGACAAGACGCGCCAACAATTCTTCGCGGAGAAGACGCGCAAACCTTCATTATATCCCCTACCCTGCCCCTAACGCCGAACACGGTCTATGTTTTCCGCCTGACCCGCGCCGACGCACCCGACGTTTCGGAAATCACATGGGCGTTCCAATCCGCAATTTTATTCGAAGTAACAGGCACCCTCCCCCGCCACGAAGCCACAAACGTCCCCGTTGGCACGGGCATCGAAATAAATTTCTCCCACGGCGAAGAAATCGACATTTCCGAGCATTTTCAAATCTACCCCCACGCCGAGGGACGCTTTATTTACCGCGATTCCACGGCTGTTTTTATGCCGTCAAACGCGCTCGCTTTCAGCACGGTTTACACCGTGACCCTTCGCGCGGGCGTTTCATATATGCAAGAAGCGACGGGCGCAGACCGCGTTTTCTCCTTTGAAACCGCCCCTGCGCCCGACGCCCCTTCCCGCCCCGAGTGGGAGCCGACGATTCATTTTTCGAGTCGCTACGTCGAATTTCCGACGTTTGAAGCACCGACTGTTCATTTTTGGCTGAACTTTCAGCGTTCCGGCAATGCTGCCCGCCCGCCGATTGAGTTCGGCCTGTATCGCATAGATGACCGCGCCGTCGCAATCGACGCAATTACGCGGCTTTCCGGCGTGCATCGCTGGTCGCGATATTCCGACGGAAATCACCTCGTTAACACGGCGGGTTTAATCCGCGTAGCCCACGAAATCATAACGGAGCCGCAACAAGGCGACCGCTGGAACGAATCCTACACCCTTCCCGACGCGCTTCCCGCAGGGTTTTACGTGCTTAACGCCGAACTTGAAAATTCGTCGAGCCAAGTAATTATCCAAATAACCGACACCGCCGTACAAATTTTTGCCGACGACGACCGTGCAATCGTTTGGATAAACGATATGGACACGGGCCGCGCCGTATCGGGCGCACAGGTCTACGACCCTGTTTCCCGCCGCACATTTGAAGCGACCGAATACGGCATTGCCGTAATCGAGCGCGATTTATCGGCGGGCGAATACCTGATAATCGGCGACTGCGTCATTTTCGTACACAGCGGCGCGTTCCAGCATTTTGGGGCGCATTGGGGAGGATGGGACGACGACGATTGGTGGGATATGCCGACAACCCGCGGTTGGGGAAGCTGGTGGGACACACCGACCTCGCACAATGATTACTGGACCGCACTGCAACTCGACCGCACGCTTTTTCAGCGAGACGACACGGTAAATTTATGGGGCTTCGTGCAACCCCGAAGCCTTAATGAAAACAGTTCGGAAAATATTTCGCACGTAACCGCCGTTTTAACCGAGCATTCGTGGTGGCACTGGGGCGAAAATGACCAAGACACTTTGCACCGCGTAAATATCCCCGTACAACACGGCGCGTTCTTTGGCGAAATTCGCCTGCCCCACGTTGACCCCGGCTCGTACGAAATCGCGATTTACCACGGCGACGCCCTGCTTTCCTCGATGTTTTTCACCGTAATGGATTATGTAAAACCGCCGTATCAAATGACGGTTTCCGCCTCACGCGCCGCGATTTTTTCGGGCGACGAGGTGACTTTTACCGCACATACCGCGTTTTTCGAAGGCACACCCGTGCCGGATTTGGATATTTCCTACGGATTTTGGGGCTGGGGCTTGGCGTCGCTGAATCACGGGCGAAGCCAAACCGACGGCGACGGCATAATCGAACAAACCGTTCGCCCCACAGCAAATGCATCAACCCGAAATGCCCCCATACAAGGCCAACGCAATCTGGAATTCTTCGCGGAAACAACGCTCCCCGAAATCGGTTGGACGCAACAACGCGCAAACGTCCGCGTCTTTGTAAACGACATCCACGTAGCCCCCCGCACCTCGCGCGACGGCACGAACGCCACCCTGTCCGTTGACGTAAACAATATCACCCTCGACAGAATCAACGACGGCACGGCAGCGCGTTGGAACGATTTTTTATGCGACCCGCGCTCGGGGCAAAATTTATCGGTTGAAATCGTAGAAGTTTGGTGGGAACGCGAACCCACGGGCGAAACATTTTACGACCACGTAACCCGCCAAGTGCGCCAACGCTATCGCCACGTCCGCCGCGAAAATTTGCTGGAAACATTTAGCCTTACGACCGACGCCGAAGGCTTCGCCGAGCGGAATTTCACCGTACCCAACGTCGAACGCCGCAGTTACCAAGCCCGAATTACAACCCGCGACGGCAACGGCCGCGCAATGTACTTCACCCTTCACATCGGGCGCAACTGGGACAGCTTTTTCGAGCAAGCCAACGACAACCGCTTCTTCTTATATGGCGCGAACCCCGACGGCTATGATGTCGGCGACGCCGTCGAGCTTACGATAATGCGCGGCGCGGACGCCGTCGAGCAGGGGAATTTCCTCTTCGTGGTGGTGCAGGGCGGCGTGATGTCGTATCACGTCGGAACGAATCCGCTTACCTTCACATTCGGCGAGCAACACGTCCCGAACGCACAGGTTTTCGCGGCGCATTTTAATGGGCATATCTACAACACAGGCGGGCAAATGTCGCAACGCCTGCGATTTAACCCCGCCGACCGCGAGCTGTTAATTGAAATTACAACGTGCGCGGAATATTATCGCCCCGGCGAGGTTCCGACGTTTACAATTCGCACGACCGACCTTGCCGGCAATCCCAAGCCCGCAAACGTGAATATATCGCTGGTTGACGAGGCGTTGTTCGCGCTTATGGATTACGAGGTTGACACGCTGGCGATGCTTTATGCCAATGTCGGCGACGAATTGCGATTTGCGATGGCTACTCATCGGACTTTTGTTAGTGAGGGGATTGATGGCGATGCCGTGTTGCAACGTGCGGGGGGGATGCTGGGCGAGCCAATAATGGAGGCGATGGCAGCGGAAGAAGCCGCAGCAGACTCCGCCGAACGTGGCGGCGATGACGCCCGCGTTCGCGAACGTTTTGAGGACACCGCGATGTTCACCGCCGTACGTACAAACGCAAACGGCACGGCAACAATCAGTTTTCCGTTACCCGATAATATCACCTCGTGGCGCGTAACCGCGTCCGCGATTTCCAATGACCTCTACGCCGGAAATACCGTGCAAAACGTCCGCGTGACTTTGCCGATGTTTTTGCACTACACGCTTAACCGCACCTTCCTTACCGGCGACGTGCCGACAATCGGTCTAAATGCCTTCGGCACGGCACTTTCGGGCGGCGAAGTCGTTGAATTTACCGTGTACCGCGAGGATGCCCCCGGCGACGTGCGGCGCGGCGCGGGCGTGGCTTTCGAACGCGTAAACATCCCGCTTTGGGAGATGGCCGAAGAAGGCACCGGCGCGATAATAATCCGCGCAGAAATCATAGGTCGCGGAGACATCGTAATTCACGGCGACGCCGTACGCCACGAATACACCGTCGTAAATTCGCACCACTTGATTGACACTGCCGTATTTTATGAAGTAACACCGCAAACCCGTTTCGACATAAATCAAACCGGCCTGACAAACATCACCTTCACCGACCACGGGCGCGGGCAATTTTTAAGCGACCTGTTCTCTCTGCGGCATACGTGGTGGAGCGGCGCGCGAATCGAAGGGCTTGTCGCTCGGCGCGAGGCAAACACGCTGATTCGCACGCACTTCCCCGACATCGATATGTTCGGCGACGCCCCCGGTTTTGACATCACCGATTACCAAACATCAAGCGGCGGTTTGGCCATTTTGCCCTACTCCGACTCGGAACTCGCCGTTACCGTAAAACTTCTGCCCTTTGTGCAGGACGAAATAAACCTGCACGCAATGCGGGGATATTTGAGAAATATCGCGGAAAATTCGCCCGCTGACAACCGTATGCTTGCGCTTTACGGGCTCGCCCTGCTCGGCGAACCGGTATTGCACGACTTACAACGATACGCCCTGCTCGAGGATTTATCCGTGCGAAACACCGCATATCTCGCCCTCGCTTTTGCCGCCCTCGGCGAGACCCACGTCGCCCGCGAAATTTACGACGCGCGAATCGCCCCGCATATCATACAAATCGACCGCTACAACCGCGTGGACATCGGCGCAAATCGGGCGCAAATTTTAGACGCAACCTCGGCAACCGCGCTTTTGGCGGCAACAATCGGCGCACCCGAAGCCATCGGCATGTTTAACTACGCCGTAACAAACCGCGCCGAAGCAATCGGTTGGCCGCGATTCGGAAGATTCGGCGTATATCGACGCGACACCGCGATTTTAAACGCGCAACTTTTACTAAATCTCGAAACCCTAAACTTCATCTCCCGCGAAATAAATAATCATCACGCCGACGAAGCGTCGATAACCTACAGCCTGTTTGGCGAAACAGTAACCCGCGAACTCGGCCGCGGCGGTTCCTTCACCCTGCGAATTCCCGCGCAAAATTTTGCGCAATTCCAACTTCTCGCCATCACAGGCGAAGTTGGTGCGGTAAGTCTGATTCGCGTGCCGCTCGAGGAACTCGAACCCGTCGAAACCGACATCACCGTAAAGCGCGAATTTTTCCGCGGAACATCAACCGTCCCCGCCACAAATTTTGCGCAAGACGAAATCATCCGCGTGCAAATAACCGTGGACTACTCCGCCCGCGATTTATCGGGAACCTATGTAATCACCGACTTCCTGCCCGCCGGCTTGGCCCTCGTCGAAGGCTCGGCACGCATCGGGCGCGGAAACAATGTCCCCGGCCGCCACGCATGGGCACAAACCGACGGCCAACGCGTAACATTTTTCGACCACAACGGCCGCTTCGACCGCGCCCACACCTATTACTACTACGCCCGCGTAATAAACCCCGGCACATTCCGCGCCGAAGGCACAGTCGTGCAAAGCCTCGGCGCGCGGGAATATATGGTCGTCGGCGAGGATGCTGTTATTACGATTGAGTAAAGCGCGCCAAGCGCGCAGTGGGCACCGAGGACACATGTCGGCGGCGACGCATTCTCTCGAAGCCGGAAGCAGTTTTCTCGTCCATGAAAACAAACGTCGAGCAGAAAACAGAAACAAAGCGACTTGTAAAATCGAGTCGGCGAGTGACACTCGCCGACTCATTTTTTTTGCTCCGGTAAATTGCTCCCGACTTCGAGGGAATGCGTCGCCGCCAACATGTGCCCCCGGGTGGCGCGGGAAACGTTCGCTTTGCTCACTGCGCCCGTGGTGTCCACACGCTTTTTTGCAAAAATGTAATTCTACTGTAAAATGGTAGCAAAGGAGGCCGCAAAATCATGAGCTACATAAAGACATATTTCGTAATTATCGCGATGGGGATGCGGAGATTTGCGACATATCGAACGAATATTTTTGCAGGGATTACATCCGCGCTTTTTATGCTTGCGGCGAGATACGCGCTTTGGGTCGCGCTTTTTGCGACGGGGAACGCGGGTGATGTGGCTCTTGCGGAAGTGATGACGTTTTTTATTGTGGGCGATGTTGTTATGCTTTGGGCAGCGACTCCGTTTGCGGATGTTATCGGAAGTGACAATATGTCGGGGGATATCGCGCTGAAGTTGTCGCGCCCGTGTTCGTATCATTTTCAGCTTGTTGCGGGCAAGCACGCCGACGCGCTGATTGAAACCTTTACGCGCTCGCTTCCGATTTTTGTCGTCGCCGTCGTTTTTATCGGGATTTTGCCGCCGGCGGGCGTGGGGGCTTTTGGGCTTTTTCTTATTGCGGCGGTTCTTGGCGGCGTAATTTTCACGCTGATTGATTTGATTATTGCGTACAGTGTGTTTTGGCTTACGGACTTTTGGTATGTTGCGTGGTATAAGCGCGCGCTTTTTCAGCTTTTTGGCGGCACTTTTTTGCCGCTTTGGTTTTACCCCGATTGGCTTCGCGCCGTGGCGGAGGCTTTGCCGTTTCGGTTCTCAATGTTCGTGCCGATGGAGATTTATTTGGGGCGGCTTTACGGCGCGGGGATTTTTGCCGCGTTCGGCACGGCGATTTTTTGGATTGCGATGCTTTTCGCCGTCGAGCGGCTGATATGGCGGCGCGTGCAGTTTAAATTGGTCGTGCAAGGGGGTTAATGCCTCATCAATTTTTATTTGCGGAAACGCAAACTTGTGATAAACTGGAAATTACAGGGAGTGAACTTTGTGAAGATTCTTCTTTTCGACGGATTCAGCATAATGAACCGCGCGTTTTACGCCTTGCCGCCGCTTACAAACAGCTCCGGCGAGTTCACCAACGCGATTTACGGATTTTTAAATATTTTTTTTCGCTTCACCGACGAGGAGCGGCCGGATTTTGTTACCGTGGCATTTGACCTGCCCGTCCCGACTTTTCGGCACGAAATGTATGGCGCGTACAAGGGGACGCGCAAGGGGATGCCCGACGAGCTTCGCGCGCAGGTGCCTGCTCTGAAGGGCTTGCTTGAAAAAATGGGCGTTACGCTTGCGCAAAGTGCGGGTTTTGAGGCTGACGATGTTTTGGGTACGCTTGCCGTAAAGGCCGCCGCGCAGGGTATTTCCCCGGTAATAATCACAGGTGACCGCGACATGCTCCAACTCGCCTCCGACAAAATAAAAATCCGCATACCCAAGACAAAAGCGGGCAAAACCCTCGTTGAGGATTACAATGCCGCCGAAGTTTTGGAAAAGTACGGCGTAACGCCCGCCGCTTTCGTTGACGTCAAGGCATTGATGGGCGACACGTCCGACAATATTCCCGGTGTACCCGGCATCGGCGAGGTCACAGCCACGAAAATTATCGCCCAATTCGGCACTTTGGAAAACGCAATCGCCAACGCCGCCGAAATCAAGCCCAAGCGAGCCTCGGAAAATTTGGCAGAGTTTCGCGAACAAGCTGTCCTTTCACGCGCACTCGCCGCAATTTCCCTCGACGCCCCGGTTGAACTATCGCTTCCCGACTCGCAGGATTTTTTTAATGAAGATGCACGCGAGGAAGTTCGGCGGCTTGAGCTGAAAAGTTTGTATAAGCGGTTTGGCTTTGATGGCGATAAAAGAAAATCCCCCGAGGGCCCTGCCTCCAATCCCCCGCAAGGGAGCAAGCCCCCCTTAACGCCGGACGCACGGGAGGGCAGTCCTCGAGCCGCCCCTGCATTGGTTTACGATGTTATAAAATCGCGCGAGGAGGCGAAAGAATTTTTTGGAAATTTAGTCGCATCAGGCGAATCCGCCGTGTTTTTCCCGCTGCGGGAGGACGAGGGCGATTTCCTCGTGGGTCTGGCAATCGCTGTGCGAGACGCTTCCGCCCCCGCGAAATATTTTCACATCGGCGGCGAACTTACGCTTAGCGGATTCGACGGCGAGCTTACCGAAGCCGACCTTCTCGCGGCGGCGAAACCATGGCTTGAATCCGACGCCGCAAAACTCGTTTTTGATGCAAAAAACGAAATCGGATGGTTTGGAAAATTCGGCATTGCTCCGCGAAATATCATGTTTGACGCGTCGCTTGCGGCATATGTTTTGGACGGGCTTAACCCCGCGAAAACGCCTGCCGACATCGCCGCGACATATTTAAATGAAGCGAGCCCGACTATCGAAGAAATTTTGGACAACAAGGGCAAGCGTGCGAAAGACCGAAAAACCGTCGCGGGCTTGCCTGAAGAAATTGCGGCGAAATTTGCGGCGGGCGCGGCTGATATTATCGCGCGTGCCGCGCCGATTATGGAGAAAAAGTTAGCGGAAAATTCGCAAGAAAAACTCTTGCGCGAAATCGAGATGCCGCTGGCTTTTTTGCTTGCGGAAATCGAGGCGGCGGGCATAAAGGTCAGCAAAAGCGCGCTGGAGGCTTTCGGCGCGGAGCTTGATAAAAAAATCGCTGTGCTTACAGGTTTAATTCACGACTTTGCGGGCGAGGAATTTAATATAAATTCGCCGGCGCAACTTGGTGAGGTTCTTTTCGGCAAACTCGGGCTTCGCGGCGGGAAAAAAACACAAAAGGGATACTCCACCGCCGCCGATGTGTTGGAAAAAATAAAAAATGCGCATCCTATTGTGCCGCTAATTTTGCAATATAGGGCATATACTAAGTTGAACGGTACGTATGTTGATGGGGTTTTGCCACTTATTCGCCCTAAAACTTCGCGGATTCACTCGACATTTCATCAGTCGCTTACGGCAACGGGGCGGCTGTCGAGCGCGGAGCCGAATTTGCAAAACATTCCGGTTCGGACGGAGCTTGGGCGCGAATTGCGGCGGGCGTTTGTTCCGGCGGAGGGTTGCGTTTTTGTTGCGGCGGATTATAGCCAAATCGAGTTGCGCTTGCTGGCGCATATGTCCGGCGACGAGGTTTTAATACGTGCGTTTCGCGAGGGTGAAGACATCCACCTGCTTACCGCGTCGCAGGTTTTCGGCGTTTCGCCGGGCGAGGTCACGGCGGAACAACGAAGCAACGCAAAGGCGGTAAATTTCGGCATAATTTACGGCATAAGCGCGTTTGGGCTTGGCGAGGATTTGAAAATTCCGACGAAAGAGGCGGAAAGCTATATTGCGGGCTATTTTGCCAAATATCCCGGCGTGAAAAAATATTTGGACGAGACGATTGACCGCGCGAAAACGGACGGCTTTGTTTCTACGCTGTATAATCGCCGCCGCGCCGTGGCGGAACTGCGGTCGTCGAATTTTAACATACGCGGTTTTGGCGAACGCGTCGCGATGAATATGCCGATTCAGGGGACCGCCGCCGATATTATAAAAATCGCGATGCTTAATGTTTCCGCGCGTTTGAAACGCGAAGGTCTTGCCGCGCAAATAATTTTGCAGATTCACGACGAGTTGTTGCTTGAAGTGCCGACGCCCGAAACTGACGGTGTTGTGCGCATATTAAAGGAAGAAATGCAAAACGCGGCGGAGCTTTCTGTGCCGCTTGTTGCAGATGTTCACGCAGGAGGAAGTTGGTATGAGGTTTAGGCGATTTTTATTTGCCGCGCTGCTTTTTATGGCGGGATTTTCGGGATGCGGTGATGACGATTACGCCGCCGACGCGGGCGAGTCGGAAGACCCGATGTTGTTTTTGACACATTACACGGCGTATATCCAGGGCGCGCTTCGTCCGAATGATGACGCAAACCTTGTGATTGTCTATGTGACAACGCATTTGTATGCGGGGGACGATAATTTTTTTGAGGAAGTCAACGATATTCGTGTGCGAATTGTTGACGTATCCGCCGCGGGGAATGTGACGGTAAGCTGGGATTCCGACCAATGGGACGACACGATTTTTTCAAGCCGCGACCCGTCGGATATTGCCGCGTATTTCACGGAGCATCTTGCCGCCGACGGAGGAGTTGTACAATATCGCACGGAAATGGAAGTTCGAGGCGTTGCTACCGAGGAAAATTTCGTCGGAACAATTGTCGCGCCCGACATCGGTTACACCACGGATATTCGGGCGTATGCCGTTGAAAGCAATGTTGTGGGCGACGAATGGTCTGTAAATTTTAACGGTAATTGGATTTATTAGTACAGGTTATTAGGGCAAGGCGCGACATGAAAACCGAAGCGGACGAGCTTGTCCGCTTGCAGAGCGGTTATCGTATGTTAAAGTGCAAGGCGCGACATGAAAACCGAAGCGGACGAACTTGTCCGCTCGCAGAGCGGTTATCGTATGTTAAAGTGCAAGGCGCGACATGAAAACCGAAGCGGACGAGCTTGTCCGCTTTGCAAAGCGGTTATCGTATGTTAAAGGGGCGGTTGTTATGAAATCTGAAAGTGGTATGCCGACGATTGGCGTGACGGGCATTACCGGCAGCGGAACAAGCACGGTTGCGGCAATTTTGGCGGAGCGCGGCGGTTTTGTTATTCATGCCGATAAGCTCGCCCATGAAGCAATGGCGAAATCCGGGCCGGCGTACGATGAAATTTTAAAAGAATTCGGCGACGAAATTTTAAACGAAAAAGGCGAGATAAACAGGCGCGTGCTTGGCGAACGGGTTTTTTCGGATAAAGGCGAGCGCGAGAAGCTCGAAAAAATTATCCACCCCCGCGTAATCGCGCGTACGCGTGAAATCGTCGAAATTACGCCGACGGGGCACACCTTTGCCGTAATCGACGCGCCGCTTTTGATTGAATCAAACATGCACACAATGTGCGACAGTGTGTGGCTTGTTTCTGCGTCGGACGAAAAACGAATCGAGCGAATCACCGCGCGCGACGCAATCGATGAAGCCGCCGCAAAACGCCGCCTCCAAAGCCGCGCAGGCGATGATACTTTACGTCCCCACGCAAATGTATTCATTGAAAATAACGGCAGCGCAATCGCTCTTCGCTCGCGGGTTGAAATCGCCCTGAAAGCCCTTTCCCACCGACGTTGCGGCTGGGTCGGAATGGCCGCACTGGAGGTTTAGCGCGCCAAGCGCGCGGTGGGCACCGGGGACATGTGTTGGCGGCGACACATGCTCTCGAAGCCGGGGGCAGTTTCCCCGATTTATAAAAAAGCGCG